>JAEHDI010000254.1 GCA_016880505.1 Bryobacterales bacterium
CGGCCTGCCTGCGCTTCATCCGCGAAGGCATGCCAAAGGAAGGCGCCAATCTCCTCGTTCTCGAATTCAACTATCGTTACCAGTACACGAAGCGCCCCGAAGTCGTGGACTCCGACGCACTCACTCGCGAACAGGTGAAGGAGATCGTTGCCGCCTGCCGCGCTTCCGGCGTCAAGCTGATCCCGATGATCAACATGCTCGGACACCAGTCCTGGGCAAAGACCACCTTCGGCCTCCTTCGCGCCCACCCCGAGTTCGACGAGGCGCCCGGCAAGTATCCCGACAATGAAGGCATTTACTGCCGTAGTTACTGCCCGCTCCATCCCGGAGTGCACGATGTTGTCTTTGACCTGATGGACGAGCTCGCCGAGGTCTCCGAGGCCGACGCCTTCCACATCGGGATGGACGAAGTGTTCCTTCTCGGCGAAGATGACTGCCCGCGCTGCAAAGGAAAAGACAAAGCGGATCTCTTCGCCGGCGAAGTGCGCGCCCTGCACGACCACTTGGCGAAATCGGGCCGAACGATGTGGATGTGGGGCGATCGTTTCCTCGACGGAGAAGTGACGGGCATCGGCAAATGGGAAGCCAGTCTCAACTCGACGGCTCCGTCGATTCGCCAGATCCCGAAAGACATCGTCATCTCGGATTGGCACTACGAAGGGCCCGTACCGACGGCAACCTACTTCGCCATGGAGGGATTCCCGGTGGTGTACTCACCGTGGCGCAAGCCCGGCGTCGCGCTCGGACAGCTTGAGCTTGTGCGGCAGGCCCGCAAGCATTCCCCCGCCCCGATGGCCGGCCGCATGCTCGGCATGCTCCAGACGACGTGGTGCGGTATGGGACCGTTCGTCAAGGCCTATTTCGGCGAGGGCGAAACCAGCCGTTCGGCGACCGAAGCCGCCCTCTGCTTCCGCGAGCTCTTCAACGAAATCCGCAAAGGTGGATTACGGTAACTCAAGGACGTGAAGGCCCCGCGGGCTTCACGCCTTCTCTGGCGGAGTTCGGTTAAAGAACTTGGGAAGCTGCCAGGGGTGAAGCGTGAGATACCGCGCGATGGGAGGCAACTCAGGTGGCTCGGTGTTTACCTTCAGGGTGAAGTCCCAGTCAAAAGGTAGATGCACGATCTCACCAGGCAGAGGGATCTCTACGAGCGCACGCAGCGCGCCTCTCAACACCGCGAGCTGGCGCGCCGCATCGTCCGGCAAGCCCAAGGTCAGCCCGAAGGGGTGCTCAATGGCCGCCAGGCGCGGGATACCAGTACTGGCAGTAAGCTCCGGAATCATGGAAAGGGAGATCGTGGTGAAGTTCGCCGCTTCAATCGCTCGTTGTACCAGTCCCACGGACCAGCAGCAGACCGGTCAAGCGGGAACAAGGAGCACGACGTCCACCTGCTCCTCACGCAGCCGCCGGATGATGGCCGGAACACTATCGCGCAGCAGGGTCTCCGGTCGCAAGGTGTAACCCATATAGGAGTAGTGGGAAGGAGCTGAGCGGGAGATCTCTCCCAAACCTTCGAGTTCGTTCAGCCGTTCGATCGGCATCACGCAATTGAGATCCTGGGCCGCGAAGGACGGGTTAATGTGCAGGTGGCAGACCCGAACGTCCTGTGCCGTCGCTGTGCGAGGGAGCACGCGAAACGACGGATCGGAAAACCACGGATCACGGTCCTCGATTTCCCGGTCGAACGGTGGCTGGGTTTTCAGGGCAATTCCGGCCGAGCTCACAATCGCGACGGTACACTGCGATAGGGGCTTTGCGAGAGGCGTCCAGGGAATCTCACTGGGAGCGCCGAGGGTGGCCCAGCGCCGCATCGCCCGTTTGGAGATCCCGTCCAGGAATCGGTACGAGTCGACTACTTTGGCCACATGTTCCATACAATTTTGTCTTCCGTCTGTGCTCCCAGCCTACCGCGCCGGATACGGCCCGAACACCTTCGTCACTTTGTGGCTTTCCGAGGAATCGTCGACAA
>JAEHDI010000255.1 GCA_016880505.1 Bryobacterales bacterium
CCAGTCCAGGTTTCGAACTGGCGGACGGCCTGCTCAATGAACATCTCCAGCCCCGGGATCACTTCTTTGCCCTGCTGCCGGGCGCGTCGAACGAGAAGCGTATCGAGCGGGTTATACACCATGTCGAAGACGAGATCCGCGGGAATGAGGTCTTCGAAAAAGCATTCGTCGACATGCGGAAACATGCCGAGCGGCGTGGCGTGCACGAGCGCATCGAAACGCAAGGTCTCCAGTTGTTCTCGCGTTACCGCCTCGGCGCCGCCCGCCTTGGCGAGGGCGCGCACGCGGTCCGGGTTGCGCCCCACAATGGAAACCTTCGCACCGGCGTCGGTGAGTGCGAACACTGCACTGCGAGCGGCGCCGCCGTTGCCCACGACCAGCACGGACGACCGATTCAGCCGCAGCCGCCGGGAGAGCGGTACGATCACACCGTCGGCGTCGGCGTTGGCGCCACGCCACTTTCCCGCTTTCCGCCACACCGTGTTCACGGCGCCGATCCGGCGCGCCAACGGGTCAACGACATCCAGGTAGCGGATGATCTTCTGCTTGTGCGGAATCGTCACGCTGAAACCCGCAACCGGCAGTTTCTCGGCCATGGTGACAAAATCCCGTAGGTGGACCGGCGGCACGAGAAACGGCAGATAGACGGCGTCGACGCGCCGCGATTGGAAGGCGCGGTTATGGACCGCCGGTGAAATCGAGTGCCGGATCGGGTCCGCGATTACCCCGTAGATTCTACCGCCCTTGGACAGCCTCTCGATCCGGTACAGGTGTCGCATCTGCTTCGCGCTCACCTGGCCGACGGCCGTACCCTCGGCCGTACATGGCGCCGCATAGGTGAATAATCCACCGAACACCGGCGAAAGCACGCGAGTCGGGAAGCCCGCCTCGCCCATCGCCAGCAGAATCAGCCGGGCACGAGGGTGGGCTTTCGCCAGCGCCAGAACACGGAGGTTGTCTGACGGCTTCCGCGCGGTCGTGACCACTTTGTAGGCGTCGGCCGGGACTTTCAGCATTCGCCGCAGCACCGTCTCCAGCGGCGGCGTTCCCTCAAAGTTGTGATAGGAGATGATAAGGTTAGCGCCGGTCCTCAAGGGATCGAGCTTTGCGTTCACGCCCTCGGCGCTCTCAATTTCCACGTCGACGGCCCGGGCACCCGCACTGACGGCGGCTTCGAGGATGTGAATCTGTTCTTCGATGCTGCCGTTGAAACGGCCGTGGTTCTGGTGCCGGCGGCAGGTTGCAAGGATAGTGCATTCCGGGTGTTCTTCGAGGAATCCGGCAATAGCCCGTACGCCCTCGGCGGGGTCCGGAAGGTAATCGAGGCGAAATTCGAAAAACGTTTCGCCTTCGTCCAACTCCCGTCGTGCGTGCTCGGCGAGGGTCCCGACATCGGCAAACCCAAGCGCAATACAGATCTGCGGCAGGGACTTTAGAGGCGGCATCTCACTTCGGCGACGAACCAGAATATCACGAACCGTCGCGCCGACAGCCCGGAAATCACTGCCCTGGCTGGGCTGCCCGCCGAAGCTTGTCTCGCCAGGCGTCGAGAATCGAGGCGGTGGCCGTGGCGCCGAACCGGTCTGCACCGGCGGCGTAAACATCCATGGCCTTGTCGAGGGTGCGAACCCCGCCGGCCGCCTTGACCTTCACGGAAGGCCCGGAGTGGGCCCGCATCAGCCGCAGATCCTCCAGCGTGGCGCCTGACGGAGCAAAGCCCGTCGAGGTCTTTACGAAATCCGCGCCGGCGCGAGTCGAGATCTTGCAAGCGATGATCTTGAGCTCGTCGGTAAGGTAGGCGTTTTCAAAGATGACCTTCAGCAGCGCACCGGACTCGTGGCAGGCCGCAGCCATCTGGCTCAGTTCGGTTTCGACGTATTGGAAGCGCCGGGAGAGCAGCTTGCCGATGTTGATGACCATGTCGATCTCCCGCGCGCCGCGGCGCAGAAGATCGCGCGTCTCATAGAGTTTTGCGGCCGTGGCGGCCGATCCGTGCGGAAACCCGGCAACCGTGCCGACCAGCACGCCACTGTCACGCATCCACTGCACGGCCAGGTCGACGTCCGCCGGACGGACGGTAACGGTCGCCACGCGGTATTCACGAGCCAGCCGGCAGCCCTGCTCGACCTCTTCCTCGGTGAGCTCGGGCCGCAGTAGCGAGTGGTCGATCATCGCGGCTAGCGCTTCATAGGTTGAAATTGGAAGACGGACCTGTGGACTTTCGGTGTTCATGGAGACAGTCTCCGGGAAAGACGCGAGCCGGCTAGCGGGTACGCTTCGATTTCGCCGGGCTGAGCGGCAGTCCCATCGCCTTCAGTTGTGCCTTCGCCTTCGCTGACAATTCGCTTTCCGGGAAGCGCTTGATCAGAGTGTAGAACTCATCGCTCGCCTTGACGCGCTGGTTCATTTTGATCAGCGACATGCCTTTCATGTAGTGCGCATCCGGCGTCTTATCGTTTTCCTGGTATTTTTCGAGCACCAGATCGAAAGCCCTGACCGCTTCCGCATGTTTGCCTTGAAGATAGAGGATCTCACCGATGTAATACTGCGCGTTGGGAGCAAGCGTTGTGCCGCCGAACTGTGCGACGTAGTCCGTGAAGCCTTTGAGGGCCAACTCGAGGTTGCCGCCGTTCTTGTCACGCAACGCGCCCTGGTAAAGCTGTTCGGCCGATGCGCCGCCCGGTCCGCCGCCCTCGCCAGGCGGCACCGGAGGGGCCTGGAGGGTCCGCACGGCGGTATTTACGTCAACCATCTGTTGCTCAAGCTTGCCAAACCGGACGTTGAGGCTGTCTATGGACTCCTTGAGCGCCAGCATCTGCGTGGAGAGTTGATCGACCTTGCTGTTGATGCCGGCCACTGGCTGGGAGACGCTCTTCTCCTGCTCTCGGAGCCGATCCCGGAGGTTATTCTCCAGCACGGCGAGAGATGTGTTCGCCTTGTTGACGCTGTCGAGCGACTGTTGAACGAGCAGCGTCATCTGCGCCAGCTTCTCGTCCAGCGTGCGCTGCATTGTGCGGACCTGGTCCTGGAGAATTGCGATGTCCCGCTGCAATTCGACGTACTCCTTGCGTTGCGCAAGGGCCAGGAAGGGCCACAAGAACAGCAACAGAGTCAGAACACACGTCTTCATCGTGCTCTCCCGATCACAGGACGCCGCGGGCTGGAAGCTGCGCCTCCAGCCCACGGGAATAAGTCAACTACTGGCCGGCCACGAAGTGGACGCGGCGGTTCTTCTGCCAGCAGTCCTCGTTGGACTCGGTGCACTGAGGCCGCTCTTTGCCGTAACTGATCGTGTTCAGCTTGTCGGCCGGTACTCCCATCTGCACGAGGAATTCCTTGCCGGCGGTGGCACGGCGGTCGCCGAGACCGAGGTTGTACTCCGCGGAGCCGCGTTCGTCGCAGTGACCCTCAAGAGTGATCTTCGCCTCTGGAAAGTCGCGGAAGATGTCCCGAAGAGCCTCGGCGTTGCGGGTCAGCGTGGCCCTCGCGTCCTCGCGAATATCGAACTTGTCGTAGTCGAAGAACGCGTCCTGGACCTCCGTCGACAGCCGCTCGCTCAGACTCTTTTTCGGCGGCGGCGGTGGCGGCGGTGGCGGTGGCGGCGGCACGGTTACCCTGACGGTGGCGGACCGCGTCTCGGTTCCACCCGGACCCTTGGCGGTCAGCGTATACGTCGTCGTGTCGTTCGGGAACACCTGGCGGTCGCCGGTTGCCGGCACGGAGCCGATTCCCTGGCTGATCGTCACATCGGTTGCGTTGCTGGTCGCCCATCGCAACGTTGCGGACTGCCCACGCTCGATCGTCGACGGCTCGGCGACAAACTGAGAAATCGTCGGTCTTGCCGGCGGGGGGGGCGCTTCTTCCTTGGGCGGCGGCGGTGGTGGCGGTGGCGCCACCTTCTTCTTGCAGCCTGCCACGAGCAGAATCAGGGAGAACCCCAATAACAGAATGCTGATGTTTCGTTTACTCATCCTGAACTTCGCCTCCTATGAATCACGAACTCTCAAATTCTACTTCCACACGGGCCGCAAGTTGCTGCCCTGCGTGGTGAGCTTCCGCAACTGCGTGCCGTCCGCGAGCATCGTCCAAATCTGGTTCCCGCCCTCACGATTGGAGGAGAAGGCCAAATGGCGGCCGTCTGGGGCCCAGACCGGGTTTTCGTTACGGCCGGCGCCGTGCGTCAACTGCACGAACTGGCGCGTTGCGACATCCATCAAAAAGATGTTGTAATTGCCTGGCGCAAAGCCTCGCGTCCATGAGAATGCCACATGCTGTCCGTCAGGGTGCCAGGAGGGATTCACCGCGTCTCCTTCCCCTGAAGTCAGCCTCTGGACGTCGGCTCCGTCCAAGTTCATTTTATACAACTGCGGAATGCCGGAGCGCCCCGAGACGAACACGATCTCGTTGCCCGTCTTTGGGTTCACTTTCGGCTCAATGTCGATTGTGTTCGTATACGTTAACCGCTTGAGGCCGCTTCCATCGGCGTCGCAGATGTAAAGCTGCGCGTAACTGCCAGCCGCGGTCGATGAAAACACGATCCTCCCGCCGTCCGGCGTGAAGTCCGGGGTCGCGTTCATCGAGGCTGTCTGGTTGTAGAACGGCAATCGACCACCTGTCACAAGAGAATGCAACAATATAACAGGGTTGCCCCTGCTATAGCTAGTAAAGGCGATCTTCGTTCCGTCCGGAGAAACCGCAGGCATCAACGAAAGCGACTTGTACGTGGTCAACTGTTTCTGGTTCGATCCGTCCGAATCCATGCCCCAGATCTCGCGCTGGCCTCTTCCGGTACGGTCTGAATCAAAGTAGATTTTCGATCCCAGCAGGCTCTTGTAGCCGAACTGGGCCATGATGTCGGCGGCGAACTCGTGGGCTACCTTGCGTGCTCCTGCCTCGTCCATCGTCCCGAAGTAGATCTTGCCGAACACCTGGGCGTTGTTGAGGTCCTGCTGCGTGACG
>JAEHDI010000256.1 GCA_016880505.1 Bryobacterales bacterium
GTTGATCATCGGTTTCGGCTCGATACAGTAGACTATCCGATCGGAACCGGCCTCGCCAAGCGCCGACGTTGTGGTGAAATGAAAGCTCGGTACGGAGCATGGCGGCCAGGAAAGCAATCCAGTATAAAGACGCAGGGGTCAACATAGACGAAGCGGATCGCGCCGTCGCGCAGATCCGCGTAATGGCGCGGAAGACGTTCACGAGGGGCGTGCTGACCGACATCGGCAGCTTCGGCGCGGGCTATCGCCTGGCGGGGTGGAAACAGCCGGTACTGATCAGCTCGGCGGACGGCGTGGGGACCAAAGTGAAGCTTGCCTTTCTTACCGGGAGGCACAATACGGTGGGCGAGGACCTGGTGAACCACTGCGTGAACGACATCGCGGTCCAGGGTGCACGCCCGCTTTTTTTCTTGGACTACTTCGCGGTAGGGCGGCTCGATGCCGGCGTGGCGGCGCAAGTGGTGTCGGGGCTGGCCCGCGGCTGCGAGGCAAACGGCTGCGCGCTGATCGGCGGCGAGACGGCTGAGATGCCGGGGCTCTATGCCCCTGGCGAGTACGACTTGGCGGGATTTATCGTCGGTGCAGTCGAGCGAGCGCGCCTCGTCACGGGGAAAAATATTCGCGCGGGCGACGTGCTTCTCGGACTGCCCTCCACGGGGCTGCACACGAACGGATACTCGCTCGCGCGAAAGGTGCTGCTGGAGGTCGCGCAGTATCAGCCGCATACGTTCCTTCCCGAACTCGGCCGCACCGTCGGGGACGAATTGCTGCGGGTCCACCGGAGTTACCTGCGGCCATTGCAGGCGCTCTTCACGAAGGGCCTCCTCAAGGGCGCGGCGCACATCACCGGCGGGGGAATCACGGAGAACACTCCGCGAATTCTGCCGAAGGGCCTGGCCGCGGAGATCGACACCGCCCGGTGGCGCGTGCCCACGGTGTTCGAGCTGCTCCGGCGCATCGGCAACATTCCCGACGACGATTACCGGCGGACGTTCAACCTCGGCATCGGAATGATCCTGGCGGTTTCGACCCGAAAGGCGGCGGAAGCGAAGCGCACGCTGGACCGGCTTGGCGAAGAGCACGTAGAGGTCGGCCGGGTCGTATCGCTGCCGCGCGGAGCGAAATGCCGGGTCCTGTACGTATGAAACGTCTTGGCATCCTCTTGTCGGGGCGAGGCTCGAACTTCGAGGCCATCGCCGACAGCGTCGGCGCGGGCCGGATTGACGCGGAGATCGCCGTTGTTCTCTCGAACCGGCCGGAAGCCCGCGGCCTGGAAATCGCCCGGTCGCGGGGGTTGAATGCCGTCTGCATCCCCTCCAAGGGGCTCGACAGGGAAGTCTATGACCGGATGGTGGTCGAGGAGCTGAAGAAGAACCGGGTGGACCTGGTGTGCCTGGCGGGCTTCATGCGGCTGCTGAGCGCCTACTTCATTCGTGAGTTTCCGCTACGCATCCTGAACATTCACCCCTCTCTGCTGCCGGCGTTTCCAGGGCTCGACGCGCAGCATCAGGCGCTCGAGCATGGCGTCAAGCTGTCCGGCTGCACAGTCCACTTTGTGGACGAGAACCTGGATTCCGGCCCGATCCTCATTCAGACCGCGGTCCCGGTTCTCGACGATGACACAGCCGACTCTCTTTCCGCGAGAATCCTCAAGCAAGAACACCGGATTTACACCGAAGCGATCCGCCTCGTGCTTTCCAGGAAGTTCCGCATCGAAGGGCGCCGCGTAATTGCCGGATAGCTTCCCGCGCGGCTCCACGTCTTACCGTTAGGCGAATCCACCGCCGCCGGCCGCCATACTCAAGACAGCACACGCTTTCCCTACGCACCGGGTAAGAACGATACCTCGGCCTTACTCCTTCGTACTTCCGTACTCGCTATGAGGAGCTCATTCTAAGTTCAACCGGGCGGCGAGCCAGCGCCGGTAACACTGTTTTCCATCGAAGGTCTTTGAGCGCCGGAGCCGCCCGAAGGAAGGGGGTCAAATGCGTTCAATGACGACGGGGATTCTGGCCGCGGCGCTGCTGCTTGCGGCAAACGCGACGAGCGGAACCGGCGACGGCCAAACCGCCGCGGGTTCAGCCGGGGCCACGTCCCTGAACAACCTGGGAGCTCGCCATTACCGGGAGGGCCGGTACGGGCAGGCGGAAGAGGCTTACAAGCAGGCGATCGCGATCTGGGAACGGGGGCCCCAGAGTGATAGCCCGGAGGCGGCGTCGACGATCGACAATCTGGGGGTGTTGTACCGGGCGCAGGCGCGTCTTGGCGAAGCGGCGGAGCTGCACCGCCGGTCGCTGGCGATGCGAGAGCGTCTGCTCGGACCGGAGCACGGCGACGTCGCCGTCAGCCTCGCCAACCTCGCCGAGGTCGTGCGCATGCAGGGCCACGCCGGCGACGCCGAGGCGTTGGCACACCGGGCGCTAGCGATCGCGGAACGGGCTTTCGGTCCAGAGCACGCGAAGACCGGCTTCGCGCTCGCCGTTCTTGGGGCGATCTATCGGGAGCAGCAGCGTTGGCCGGAAGCAGAGACATTGTACGAGCGAGCCGCCGGCGTCTCCGCGGCCGCTCTCGGCGAAAACAGCGCCGCCGTGGCCGAGAATCTGAACAACCTTGCGACGGTGTATATCGCGCAACACAGATTCACCGAGGCCGAGGCCCAGTTGCTGTGGTCACTGGAGGTCTGGGAAAGATCGCTCAGCCCCGATCATCCGAGTGTGGCGGCCGCGCTGAACAACCTGGCGCAGGTGGAGCGGCTGCAGGGCCGCTACGGCGAGGCGGAGCCACTCTACCGCCGGGCGCTGGAGATTCTGCAACGGACGAACGGCCGCGACCACCCGAGCGTCGCCAAGGGCCTTCGAAACCTCGGCGCTCTGTTCTTCGAGCAGGGAAAACTTGCTGGAGCGGCGGAGCTCTACCGGCAGTCGCTGGAAATCTCCGAAGGTCTTGGGGGACCCGAGCAGCCCGAGGTCGAAGCCTGCCGGGAAGACCTCGCGAGGGTGTATCGGGCACAGGGCCGGATGAGCGAGGCCAAAGCGCTACAGCGCGGTTCCCTGGGGGCCACGAACTCGCTTCGGGAGGCCGATTCGGGCGAGCAGCGCTTGAAAGCGGGGCGCTGAACGCAGCTCGTCGTAGATGGGATGGACACCGATGTTAGCCAGGGGGAGCTCGCGGCGCTCGCATCCAAGCTCCAGCCAGTCGAGCGCCCGCTCCTTCTCGCCGAGACCCACATGGATGAGAGCAAAGCACGTGGTAGGCGCGTACCTCTGTCCGGACATGGCGCGCAGTTCTTCGAGTAGAGCTACGGCGCCGGCGCGATCGCCCGCCAAAGAGCGATTGTGTCCGAGGGCTGCCAGGATACTCGGCACGTCACCTCCGAGCGAGCGCCCTTTTTCGAACATCTCGGCGGCCTCGCGATACTTGCCCTGGAGGCTGAGCGCCCGGCCGATGGCAGTGTAAGCCTTGTAGAAATTCCGGTCCAGTTCCAACGCCTTCTCGTAACATTCGATCGCCTCGTCGTAGCGGCGGCCAAGCAGCGCAAGGTATCCAACCCCTTCGTTGATGATCAGCGAGAGAGGATCGAGGCGCAGAGCGATGTCCATCTCCCGGCGGGCTTCCTCGAAGCGGGCCTGCATGGCGAGGAAGTCGATGGCATACCAGTGGTGCGCGGTCGCGTAACCCGGGTTGAGCGCGATCGCCTTCCGGTAATGCTTTTCGGCCGCGTCCCAGCGCCAATCATGGAGAGAACGGATGAAGCCCAGCGACGTATGGGCTTCGGCGAGCGTGGGATCGATGGCAAGCGCCCTCCGGGCGGCGCGCCTCGCCTTTTTCATAATTTCGGACGGCTGGGCCAGGCCGTAGTCGGCTAGAAGGCTATAAGCGTCTGCCAAACCTGCATAGCCGAGGGCGAGTGCGGGGTCGGCGGAGATGGCTTGCTCGAAGAGCCGGATACTCTGCCGCAGACCGTCGGGTGTGCGCTTGTGCCAGTGAAACCTTCCCAGAAGGTACAGGTTGTAGGCGGCCACATCGGCGGAGGCGCGGCGTTCGGATACGGAGGCAGGCTGCTCCACAAGCTTCAACCGCAGTGTGTCGGCGATCGACCGGGAGATTTCGTCCTGTATCGCGAACACATCCTGAAGTTTTCGTTCCCACGCTTCCGACCACAGATACCGGCCGTCCGATGTGCTCACCAGATGCGCTGCGACGCGCAGCCTGTCGCCGGACCGGCGCACACTTCCCCCAACAGCGGCGTCGACCTTTAATTGTTCACCCAGTTGCTTCAGGTCGTACGACTTCCCCTTGAATTGCGATGCGGACTGCCAGGCCACAACGCGGAGGCCCGCGATCCGGGTAAACCGGTGAATCAGCTCTTCGGTGAGGCCATCGCTAAAGTACTCGTTCTCCTGGTCCGGTGTCAGGTTGGTGAACGGCAGCACGACGATCGCTCGCGGGACGTCACCCGCGGGAGATTCGGGGGGTGACCGGTCAGGATCCAGCGCAGAGTCCGCCCGGCGGGCGAAGCGCGGCACATAGCCACCGGGCTGGATCTCGATCACAATGTCGTCGTGGCGGCCTTCACGTTCGTAGTACGCGGTGAGTTTCGAACGAAGCCGGCGAGCCTCGACGCGAACAATCGGGTCAGTGCGCGGATCGTACGAGGGCTCGCGGTCGAACACTTCGACGCCGAGCAAAGACTCCTTCAATTCGTCGGATCGGCCGTCGAGCGCCTGGTCGACGGCGAAGCGCAGGAAACGACTGATGCGCCCGGAGCGGACAAAAGCGGCGCTGTGGAGTATCCGCTCCAGTTGAGCGCGGACGGCTTTCGGCGATACTCCCGCAGCGGGCCGCCGCGCGGCGGCCGCTCCCACGGATGGCTCGTCCATTGCAGATCCCTGCTAGGCAAGAGTGCCGCGTCCGGGGCCCACCTACCAACGCGGCCTTTTGCGTTCTACGATCTTATTATGCAACGAAGGACCTTTCTCGCCGCTACCGCGGCATCCTACGCGCAGATTCTCGGCGCCAACGACAACATCCGGATCGGGGTGATCGGCAGCGGAGGCCGTGGCCGCCTGCTGACGTCAGAATTCAAAGAAGTCGGGGCGGAGATGGCCGCAGTCTGCGACGTCTACGAACCGCATCTGCAGGCCGGGGTGAAGGCTGCTTCCACCGGTGCGACGGCATACACCGACTACCGGCGCCTGCTCGATGACAAGTCGATTCACGGCGTCATCGTCGCTACTCCGGACCACTGGCATGCGCA
>JAEHDI010000257.1 GCA_016880505.1 Bryobacterales bacterium
AGCGCGGTTTCCGGTGATCGACGTTCACTCGCACACGTCGATGAGCGGCATCAAGACGCTGCAGGACGTGGACGCCTGGGTGAAGACGATGGATGAGGTCGGCATCGAGAAGACGGTTGTCTTCACCGATGCCACCGGGGCGGAGTTCGACAGCCAGGTGGAGCAGTACCTGAAGCGCTACCCCGACCGCTTCCAACTGTGGTGCGATCTGGACACGACAAACATCGACGCATCCGACTACTCAGAGCGCGCGGTTAAGGAACTTGTGCGCTGTTACGACAAGGGAGCGCGCGGCGTGGGCGAGCTTTCCGACAAGGGCTGGGGATTCGGCGGCTCGGAGAAGAAGGCGCTGCCACGAGACAAGCGGCTGCACCTGGACGACCCGCGGCTCGATGCCGTCTGGAAAAAGTGCGCGGAGCTGAAGCTGCCGGTGAACATCCACGTGGCGGACCATCCTTCGTGCTGGCAGCCGCTCGGTCCGAACCAGGAGCGCACGCCCGATTTCCAGGGCTTCAACATGCTGGGCAAGGACGTGCCGTCTTATGACGAGCTACTCGCCAAGCGCGACAACCTGCTGGCGAGACAACCGAAGGTGACGTTCATCTTCTGCCACCTGAGCAACCAGGGGAACGATACGGTGGCGCTGGGGAAGGTGCTCGATCGGTTCCCGAATCTGTATCTGGACATCTCGGCGCGGGATTACGAGCTTGGCAGGCAGCCGCGGGCGGCGGCGAAGTTCCTCGCGAAGTACAAGGACCGGATTCTGTATGGAACGGATATGGGCGCGGAGAAGCACATGTACCAGGGCTGGTGGCGGCTGCTCGAGACCGGCGACGAGTTCATGCAGGGTCGGATCTGGTGGCGGCAGTACGGCCTGGAGCTTCCGGCCCCGCTGCTGAAGAGCCTCTATCGCGACAACGCGCTCAAGCTGCTGAACTGGAAGAAGGTGGGGTAGCGGCGGGGGCTTGCTCCGTTACTTCTTCTTCCAGATAATCTCCACCTGGGCAAAGCCGCGGGATCGGTGCACCAGTTCCAGTCCCGCAAGTGCCGCGACAGCCATGATCGCTTTCTCGGACGGGAATCCCATGGCCGGAAGCAGCCGTCTCCCGACACTTGCGAGCCACTTGGGCACTATAAAGTCGCTGTAGACCAGATAGCCGCCGGAGCGGGTAACGCGCGCCATCTCACCAATGGCATGCTTCCACTCGGGAATGTGATGGGTGACTTTGCTGGCCGCAACGATGTCGAACTCACCGCCGGCGAAGGACAGTTGCGTCGCATCGGCCACCTTGAAACGCAGGTTCGGCAAACTCCCGCCCCTCCCGGCGGCCTCGATTTGCTCCGGATCTATGTCCACTCCCGTTACATCGAGGCTGTAGGTCTCCGCGATTTTCCGGGGCGCCCCTCCGACACCGCAACCAACATCGAGATATCGCCATCCCGGCTGGATTTCAATGCGATCCATCAGGCGGATGGCGTGACGAGCCACCGAGCCGGTGTGGCCCGGGCTGTTCACAAAGTACTTCTCAATCGCTGTCATCTTCATGGGGGTGCTCCATGCTTGCCGGGGCTGTGATCAGGAGAACGTTCCGTCGCCCCCCGGTCTTTGTCCTGGCGATTTCGCAGCCCGAAATGCGGTATTGAGTGCACTGTCCCGGGTTTTTTGAGGGAAGCGGTCGGTTTTGGCCCATTTCATGGGGCGGCGGACGATGAAGTCGTCCCAGAAGGCGCGGGCGACCACCGGGATCCAGAGCTGGCAATAAGTGAAGTACATCAGCATGACGAGCAGGATGTTGCCCGCCGTGTCCTCGTCGCGCTCGGAGGCAAGCGCCGTCACCAATTGCAGCACAAAGGTGACATAGGCGAAGAGCCAGACCAGGCCGTACGGCCCGGGCACGCTGATGCGAACGAGGCCGGCGAAACCGAGCAGAAACAGCACGTCCGACACCACGATCGCCGCGAAGAAGACGTAGTACAGCCACAGTGAATAGAACAGCTCCAGCCCGATGCGGCGGGGCCGCATCCGCGGCAGACTGCGCGCGTATTTCCGCAACAAGTAGTTGTGACCCCGCACCCATCGGTTCCGCTGCCGCATCCAGACCCGCAGCGTCTCCGGCTCCTGCTCCCAGGTCACCGAAACCGGAACGAACTTGATCCGCGAGCCGGCGCGGTACACGCGCAGGGTCATCTCGGCGTCCTCGGTAAGCGCACCCTCGTCCCAGCCGCCGAGCGAGACGACCAGGTCCCGCCGGATCAGGTAGTTCGTCCCTGGCAGGGTGCCGAGGCGCATCAGCATCCATCGCCCCGCCTGAAGAATCCACTGGAAGCCGATGCCCTCGATGTTCAGAAAACGCGTGAGCAGGTTGCGGCGGCGGTTCATGGCCCGGTAGACGCCGACCGTCCCGCCGAGGCGCGGATCCCGCACAAGCTCCTCGACGAGCGGCCGGAGCGCGCCCGGTTCCGGCGTGTTGTCGGCGTCATAGACGGCCAGCACCGGGAAGCACGCGTACTTCAGCCCGAAGTTCAGCGCGGAGGCCTTGCCACGGGCGGCCTGCTCGGAGGGCACGTCGAGTACCCGCAAACGGGGATCGCTCCCGAAGCCCCGCGCAACCTCCGCCGTGCGGTCAGTGCTGCCGTCATTGATGACGAGCAGCTCCAGTTTGTCCGCGGGATAGTCGAGCGCGAGGAGCGCCTCGATGGCCGACGCGATCACCATCTCTTCGTTGTGACACGGCACCAGCACCGACACCGGCGGCAGCTCCGAGTCCGGAAGCGGCCCCGGCCGGCGCCGCGAGATCCGGTAATAGCGGTGGCCCAGAAAGAACAGCACGCTCTGCCAGGCAAGCATGAACCAGATGAGCGACACCGCCAGCACGAACAGCGCATCGAGAAGCAGATGGGAGATCAACTATTGCACCGCCAGTTTTACGATGTTACTGATTTTCCCGCTGATGGTGACGGTCACGTCGACAGCGTCACCCGAGGGCGCCGACGGCGGCACATCGAAGTTGATCTGGTAGAGGCCGCTGCAACAAGGCGCCAGACCGCTGAATTGCACGACGGCCTTGTTCCCGCCAACCGTCACTTC
>JAEHDI010000258.1 GCA_016880505.1 Bryobacterales bacterium
ACCTCGTCGACCTCGATCGTCTCCATCTCCATGCCGGCTGGCCGCGTGGACACGATCCGCACTTTCGGGCCGCGCGGCGCCCAGACCGCGGGATCAGTCGGTCCGAATAGCGCAACCACGGGCGCGCCGGCGGCTGCCGCCATGTGCGAGATCCCCGAATCGTTCCCGATGTACACCGCGGCGCGGGAAATCCAGCACGCCAATTCATAGAGATCATCGAACCGGGCCGCGCCTTCGAGTGCCTCCTCCGGCCCCGCACACCAGCGGACGGGCAGTTGCACAGCCAGCCGTGCCGCCAGTTCCCGATAGCGTTTCAGCGGCCAGTTCTTTCGGCTGCTTCCCGAAAACGGATGGATCACCACGAAGTCTTTTTTGCTCGGCACGCACTCGATCCGAAGAGTGGGACGGGCAATTTCCCCCGTTTCACATCCAGTCAGGCTACGTGCCTGCTCCAGATAGAAGTCCGCCGCGTGGACGCCCCGCGTTTCGTCCGGTAGCGCCGTCAGAAACCGGAACGGCAGGCCGAGTTCGGCCACGGCAGCCCGAAACTCCACGCGGTTGCTTCCGTACCACGAAATGATGTCGTCGAAACCGCGCAGCCGGGTGATTGCGCCCGGCGGCGGCTCAACCCCCGGCAGGCCGACCAGGTCGAGTGACGTGGCGCCGATCGAATCCACAGCGTCGGCAAAACGGATGAACGGGCAATTCTGCGCGGCGACCCATACTTCTGTGTAGCCCGCGCGCAGGCGCTCCATCGCTGGAAGTGACAGAATGCAGTCCCCGATCGCACCGGGGCGTATGATCAGGCGCCTCAAAATGCGAGTTTACTGAATGTGAACCGGAAGCCGGACCTCGACGGTCTTCGGCGCAAGGCAGGCGGTGGCTGTACAGGCTTGGTAGCGCAGTTTTCCGACCAGCACGCTAGGCCCCTGTGGGGAATTCGGAGGCGCCTTGAATCGGGACACAATGTCGAAATCCCCGGTAAACACCGAAACCGGCTTCGTGGAGAAGGAGTAGTTCTCCAGTCTCGGTTTCGGATATGCCACATCCACAACCTGAAGCGGCGAGGCGTTCCATGTGAGCCGCAGGGGAATCAGGTACTCATCCGCCGGCGTGTTGCTGTTGACGTGGTAGCCGTTCCGGAGCTGGACGGTGACCTTCGTGGCGAACACGTCTCCTCGTTTCCCAACCGTCCGGGGAGGCGTCACCGCCGTGAGTACGGAGCTACTTTGCGCCCAAAGCGAAGGCAGGCATGCCAACACCAGCGCGACGAAAGGAACCGCTGGCCGGCGCCGCAAGGAGTCGCTCAATTTCATCTTCGTAGTCACTCTTACCCACCAGTCCCACATGAACCGAGGCGATTCGTCCTTCCCGATCGATGAGGAACGACGTCGGCAGCGAGTTCACGCCGCCATAAAGTTGTGCCGTCGTGTCGTCGCCCATCAAAATCCGGTAGTTCACCTGGAGTTCCGCCACGAAGGGCTTGACGACGTCCCATCCCTCCTCGTCCATCGAAACGCCTAATACGGCGAATCCTCGATCCTTGTAGTTCTGCTCGAACTCCTTGAACCACGGTATCTCGAACTTGCACGGGCCGCACCACGTGGCCCAGAAGTTCAGCAGCACCACTTTGCCGCGGTATCCGGCGAGACTGACGGTCCGGCCGTCGCCGTCCTTCAGGGAGAACTCCGGCGCGGGTTTGCGGTCTCCCGTCGTCGCCTTCCCGGAAGTCGCCGATGTTTTGGCCATTTCGGAATGCGACGAGCAAGCCGCGAGCAAAAAGCACGATAACAGCACAAGAACGGACACGCAGCGTAAGACCGAGGATGCCAATGGAATCTCCCTCTCTCAATTATATAGGGATGCGCCTGACCGCCTCGAAGTGACACAGCCATTCCCACCGGGCCCGCTGGAATCGCCGCGCCAGCGTGAACTCCTCGTGGTCCTTGGCTCCCGTATGCAGCCAGGCGGCCGAATCGCAGAAGCTCTCGCACACGTACTCGCGCCATCGCCTGTTTCGCGCTCTGACATCGCCCGGAGACAGCGCTTGCTTGCGCAGATCGGCGGACCAGCCGAGCTCACCACGCGCGTTTCGCTGGAGCTCGGCGGCAAGCTGGGCCTCGAACGACCGGCGCGCATGGTTTCCCATCCGCAGCCAGACGAAGTGGAAAATCTCGTGGACGAGAATCCGCGCCAGTTCGGAAGGCTCGGCACACAAAGTCCTGTCCAGTACAATCTGGCGGCGGCGCAGAAACGATCCGGCATGCACAGGCGTTCCACGCTCCAAGCCCGAAAGCAGTGTTCCCCGGTGAGCGAACAGCGCTGACCTCAGGACGACCCGGATCGGCTTCCCCTCGAACGCCGGGAGGCGTGCCATCGTCTGCTCAAGCACGCGGCGTGCTCGCCGGTCGAACCCCTGTGGCAGCCTGACGAAACCTGCAAGCAATTCGGAATTGGAACGCA
>JAEHDI010000259.1 GCA_016880505.1 Bryobacterales bacterium
ACTGGGGCTGCTTTGGATCGTTCTCGAGCTTCTGCCGGAGCCACGCGACATGAACATCCACCGTCCGCGTCGACATGGTTTCGCCGTAACCCCAGACATCGCTCAGGAGTTTCTCGCGGGTCAATGTCTCGCCGGGGTGTTCGATGAAGTACCGGAGCAACTGGAACTCCTTGGCCGATAGAGGCACTTGCTTTCCATCTCTCAGGACTTCTGTTCCCCGCAAATCGACCTGGATCGAGCCGAACCGGTGAGTCGATCCGGGCTGCGCTGGCGCCTGCCGGGCGCGCCGCAACAGCGCCTCGATCCGCGCCAGCAATTCGGGCATCTCGAACGGTTTGGTCAGGTAATCGTCCGCCCCGAGCTTCAGCCCGATCACCTTGTCGACGGTCTGGCCGCGCGCCGTCAGCATGAGGATCGGTGTCGTGAATCCACGCTGGCGCAAATCCCGGCATACATCCAAGCCGCTCTTTCGCGGCAGCATAATATCGAGAACGATCAGATCGAAGGACCCACCCGCGGCACGTTCCAGACCCTCTTCCCCATCGGCGGCTGTCTCCACTTGATAGCCTTCGCTGTGGAGCCGGTCGCTGAGGGTGATGCGCAGACCCGGTTCGTCCTCGACCAGCAGGATCTTCTCATTCATGTCACACCTTTTCGCCCCGTTGCTGGTCACCGTTTTTCATCGCAGGCAGATGGAGGGTGAAGGAGCTGCCCTTGCCGGGTGCGCTTTTCACCGTGATTCGGCCACCCATCGCTTCGGCGATCCTCGCTGCCAGGTTCAGCCCGAGCCCGGTCCCGTGAATTTGTGCCGCCTTGGCTGCCCTGCCGCGATAGAACGGCTCGAAGATGTGACGCAGGTCCGCTGGCTCGATTCCCATGCCTCTGTCCTCGATCGTGATTCGAACCTCGCCGTGATTTGCATTCACGCGCACGCCGATCCACCCTGCGTTTCCACCATATTTCAAGGCGTTGTTGACGAGGTTCTGGAGGCACAGTTTCACCGCCGTTTCGTCCACCAAGACCTGGGGCAGATCCGGTGCGATCTGCGCCTCGACAGAGAATCCTGCGGCCTGGATCGCCGCGCCGGCGTCCTCGAGCACGCCTTTTACCAGCTTGGCCATTTCGGCCGGATGTAGCTCGTACCTGCGATCGGTCTGTCCTGCGGCGAAATGGAGAATCTGCTCCACCATCGCACGGAGGCGGCGGCCTTCTGCCCGGACCAGTTCGCCGTATTGCTGCACTTGCGGTTTCGTGTCCACGACCCCTTCCGCGAGGTTATCTCCGGCGGAGCAGATCACCGCCAGTGGCGTGCGAAGCTCGTGTGAAACACCCGCCACGAAGTCGATCTGGAGTTCGGCCAGCCGTTGAGCCCGCCGAGTGGAGATTGCCAGCATCGTCAAAGCCGCGGTCAAGAACAAGAGGACGCCAAAACTCACTGCGAGATTGCGCCTCCGGATGCGTGCCACGACCGCATCAAGCGAGCCGAACCGATGCCACACCACCAATTGCCAACTCTCTTCTTCATTCCCGGGTACGAGCACCGGAGGAGGCCCGAGTTCCTCTGCGCGCCCTTGCCCCGGTGCGGGTCGAGGCAAGATGTAGTTCTCCGGCACAGGTCCCGTAAGATCGACCTGGACGATCGCTGAAGAGACTGCAGCTTCGCTAATGGCCGGTTCGGAACGGTAAATCAGTTTCGCCGGATTCTCCTTGTTCAGAATCGCAACTTGGTATGCGCGTCCGTCGCGGGCGCCAAAATGCCTCTTTGTCAGCTCCGGGAAAAGCCTCTGCTCAAAACAACTGGGGTTCAATTTCACGATCAGGAATCCATCCACACGGAACTGCGGCCTTTCACCCGGCGTGGCGGGTGGCGTGAACTGGAAGAGCAGGTGTGTCAATGCCGGCGCCGTCTCGTGCAACGTCCAGGCACGCAGGCGAACGTCCCGCCTGCGGCTGTCGCCCAATCCCCGCCGTTGCTCTTCCAGCGTGCTACGTAACACTTCGAGTTCGGGTGGCCATTCCACCGTCCGCACTTCTCTACTCTGCATGGCGACTCGAATCAGGCGGGATCCGCCGTTCTGCTCGAGCTCCCACACAAACACGTCTCCGGCCAGGTCGGGGAACGAAGTCGTCCGCCTCCACTCGTCGTAACGCTTGACGTACTGACCCCAGTCGCGGCTTGCCACGATCCCAGGCTCGGGACGGAAGGCGGCGCAGACCCGGTACAATTCGCTGCGGTAGTCTTCGAGGAACTGGCTGACCGAAGTGTTCAGCCCGATCTGCATCCGCTCGCGGTCGGCCTCGCTCGCCTGCCCAATCCAGCGATATTGGAGAACCGCCAGCGCCACGACAATCAGCGGCAGCATGATCAGGCCGGCCGCTGAAAGGACCGAACGCACCGGCAGCCATCGCCGGGCCTGGAAGCGCTTCTCCATGCCGCTATAGTAGTAGAGAATGGCCTCCCGCAGAAGCTCTCCGGCGGACGCTCTCGTCCTGTTTGACATCGACGGTACGCTGATCCGGCGCGCCGGGCCGCATCACCGCGAATCGCTCATCGACGCCGTGCGGCACGCCACCGGACTCGCAACCACCACCGACGGCATCCCACTCCATGGCATGCTCGACCCGGACATCCTCACCATCATGCTGCGCAACGTCGGCGCTTCCCGTCGCCTCATCCGCGGGGCTCTGCCCGAAATCCTGCGCCGTGCGCAGTCTCTTTACGTCCGACGCGTTCCCAGTCTTGAACGCAAGACGTGTCCTGGTGTGCGAAGGGTCCTCTCCGGCCTGTCCCGCCGTGGCGTTCCGATGGGTCTGGTCACGGGCAATCTTCCTCGCATCGGCTGGAAGAAGGTCGAGCGGGCCGGGTTGAAGCGCCACTTCGCTCTCGCTGCGTTTGCCGGAATGCACCCGACCCGTACCGGTTTGGCCCGCATCGCCGTGCGCGAGGCCCGCGAGATGGGCCTCATCCGCAACGGCGCCCGTATCTCTCTGATCGGCGATACTCCCGCGGACGTGGAAGCCGCGCGCGCCAACGGCCTCCAGTCCGTTGCCGTCGCCACCGGCCTGTCCAGTCTTGAGGAACTTGCCGGGGCAACGCCCGATGTCCTCCTCCCCGATCTCCGCTCGTTGCGCCTGAAGGATCTCCTCCCGTAATCGGAAAGACAGAATGATCCGCGGGAAGATGCGCCTGCCGGGCGTCACTCAATGACGATCAACAGGTCTTTCGACTCCACCTGCTGGCCTGGCTGAACCAGTTTTTGCATGACCTTGCCGGCGGCGGGCGCATACACGGTGGTCTGCATCTTCATTGCCTCCATCACCAGCAGCTTGTCGCCCTTCTTCACTTCCTCGTTCAGTTCCACCGCCACCGCCGTAACCACTCCCGGGATAGGCGCTCCGACGTGCCCCACGATGGCTGGGTCCGCCTTCGGCTGCACCGGAGCCTTTACTTGGAGCGAACGGTCCCGGATGTTCACCTCTCGTGGCTGTCCGTTGAGTTCGAAGAACACCGTCCGGACGCCCTCCGGGTGCGGCTCTCCGATCGTAAGGAACTTGATCACCAGCGTCTTGCCGGGCTCTAGGTCCACCGTGATCTCCTCGCCCTTTTCGATGCCATAGAAGAACTGCGGCGTCGGCAGGCTCTCCATGTCGCCGTACGTCTGCCGCGTCCCGGCGAACTTCAGGAATACCTCCGGATACATGATGTAGCTCAGAACTTCGTCCCGCGCCGGCTTCCGCCCAAGTTTCTTCTCCAGCATCGACGCGGTCTCGTCCAGATCGACCGGCGCCAGCCGCGCTCCGGGCCGGCCTCGTTGCGGTTTCGCCCCGCGCAGGATTACCTTCTGGATTTTCTTCGGCCAGCCGCCAGCGGGATCTCCCAGCGTGCCGGAAAACATTTCCACCACCGAATTCGGAATCGTCAGGTGATGGTCCGGACCGAGTCTCTCAAACTCCCGCACGCTCATGCCGTGGCTCACCAGGAACAACGCCATGTCGCCGACCGCTTTGCTCGACGGCGTCACCTTCACAATGTCGCCGAACGCCATGTTCACCTCGGCGTACGTGCGCACGACTTCCGGCCAGCGCTCGCCGAGCCCCATCGCCTCCGCCTGCTCCTTGAGGTTGGTGTACTGTCCGCCCGGCATCTCGTGCAGATAGACTTCGGCTGACCCCGTTCGTGGACCCGTGTCAAATGGAGCGTAGTAGGTCCGCACCACCTCCCAGTAATCGGCGCAACGGTTCAGCGCTTCGATGTCGATCCCCGTGTCGCGCCGCGTATGCGCCACCGCCGCCACGATCGAGTTTAGGTTCGGCTGGCTCGTCGACCCGCTCACGGACGCGATCGCCGCGTCCGCCACGTCCACCCCGGCGTCGCTCGCCTTCAGGACGCTCGATGCGCTCACGCCGCTTGTATCGTGCGTATGGAAGTGGATCGGCAGGTCAGTCACATCCCGCAGTGCTTTCACCAGCTTCCCCGCCGCGTACGGCTTGCAC
>JAEHDI010000260.1 GCA_016880505.1 Bryobacterales bacterium
CCGCGAAAAACGCTCCAGGCGCCCGGCCACGGAACAAAACCGCGCACCCTATTGTAGATGTCCGCGGCGGGCAGGTTCCAGTCGATCCGGCCGTCTTCCTTTCGCAGGATCGGCGCGAGTGTGGCGAGTGACGGATCCTGCTTCCGCGGAACGACGCTGCCGGCTTCGAGACCGCGAAGCGTTTCCTCCAGCAGTTCCGCGCCCATCGCGGACAACCGCCTGCCAAGCTCCTCCGCCGTCTCCTCCGGCCCGATCGCCGTTTCCCGTTGGAGCAGGATGTCGCCCGTGTCCAGGCCCGCGTCGATGCGCATCGTGGTCACGCCGGTGACCGTCTCCCCGCGCGAGATGGCCCACTGGACGGGTGCCGCTCCACGGTATTTCGGAAGTAGCGACGCGTGAACGTTGATGATTCCGTGCGCCGGAATGTCGACGATGTTCTGCGGGATGATCTGGCCGTAGCCCACCACCACCATCGCGTCCGGCTTCAGCGCGGCGAGCGCATTCACGATTTCCGGACGCCGGATCCTCTCGGGCTGATAGACCGGCAAGCCGTGACGTAACGCAACGATCTTCACTGCGGACGCCACGATTTCCCCGCCCCGGCCCTTCGGTCGGTCAGGCTGCGTGTACACGGCGGAAACTTCGTAACCGGCTTCAATCAGCCGTTCCAGCGTGGGAACCGCGAATTCCGGAGTGCCGAGAAATACGACCCGCATCTTTTGAACCGCGGCCGTCTGTGAGCGGTCCCTATTCCCATCCCCACCAAATCGCGCTCAGCTCCACTCGCCCGCCTTGATCATCTTCCGGACCTTGCGCCGGATCAGGTCGCGCTTCAGCACGCTGACATGGCTCAGGTAGAGCTTGCCGTTCAGGTGGTCCGTCTCGTGCAGAAACGCTCGGGCGAGGACCTCCTCACCGGTCATTTCGAACGTCTCTCCCTTCGCGTTCTGCGCGCGCACCGTCACCCGTTTCGGCCGTGTGACCTCCTCCCGGAAACCGGGCACGCTGAGACATCCTTCCTCGGACGTCTGCTTCCCTTCCTTGCGGACGATCTCCGGGTTGATCAGCACGAGCTTCTGCGATCCGTCCCCCCCAACCGACGTGTCGATCACTGCAACCCGTCGCGAGATTCCGATCTGCGGCGCCGCCAGTCCGACTCCCTTCGCCGCGTACATCGACTCGAACATGTCTTCGATCAGTTTGTGCAACTCGGGTGTATCGAACTCGTGGACCGTCTCGGCTGGTTTCTCCAGAACCGGGTCGCCAAACTTGACGATGGGGTAAATCATCAGAATCGCCTCACCTGCTCCATGTAGCCGTCGAAGTTTCGTTTCGCTTCGCGCATCGAATCGCCGCCGAACTTTTCCAGCATCGCCTGCGCCAGCACCAGGGCCGTCATTGCTTCGCCGATCACTCCCGCCGCCGGAACGACGCAGACATCGCTCCGCTCGTACGCGGCCTGCACGGCCTCCCGCGTGATCAGGTCCACCGACTCGAGCGGCCGCCGCAGCGTGGAAATCGGCTTGAGAAAGCC
>JAEHDI010000261.1 GCA_016880505.1 Bryobacterales bacterium
AACTCCGCCCGCGGCTGGTTGTTGTCCCAGTCGCCAATCTGCATGCTGCGCGAGTCGTCCATCAGCACGGCGACGACGTTTTGCTGGGGAATGGCGGCTTTCACCACGAGCGTCGGCCGGAACAGGCAGAAGACGACGAGCGCCAGCGCGACCATTCGGAGCGCCGTCAGCACCACCCGGTCGCGTGGCCGTCCGTTCACGCCGACGGTGCGGTAGGTGAAGATCGCGGCCCCCATAATGAGCGCGGCGATGCCGGCAGCCACAAACGAGGCCGTGGTGATGTCGAAGCGGAAATCGCCCTGCTGAAAGACCACCGGGCGATACGAGAAGAGTGCCTGAAAGACCTTTTCGAACACGGCAACTCCTAGGACGGCCAAATCATAGTGATAAAGACGCTCGACGGGAAGCGTCTGGCGGACCCCTGGTCCTACTGCGTCATCGCATACAGCAACACGTTAATCCCAAGCGCATACCCGGGGGGCGAAAAAAGGCGGGAATAGTCGCTGTCTTCCCGCTCGCGCTCGAACGAATCGCCGACATCTGTATTGTGCGTCATCAGGACCATGATCCGGCGGTGGTGATCGCGGATGGCCCGGACATGGACCTGCGCGCTGTCTTCCTCCCGTTCCGACGTTTTTCCGTTGTTCTTGAGCCAGAAGGTCACGTTTGTGATCTGCGGAACCTTTTCCAGGTCGAACATCTCCCGCATGAGCGGGTCGGCGGCGGACACGTCCTCGATTGGGTACGCCTCCGGAGGGAACACCTTACTGATCTCCTGCTCCCACTGAGTCCACGCCTCGGTCCCCCAGAAGTCGTCGACCCAAAGGAACCCGCCCTTAAGGAGGTACTCCCGTAGAGACGGCGCTTCTACATCCTTGATGCCAATGGTCCCGACATCGGAGGCAATAAGAAACGGGCAGTCGTAGAGCTTAGCGTCGGTCAGCTTCACCACCCACGTGTTAGGGCGTTTCTGTTCCTCGTCGTAACTAATGGAAGTTTTCGTCAGCTGCGCGAAGCGAATCAGCAGGTTGATCTCGCTGTAGGGATAGTCGGTTTTCCACCCGCTGCCGTCACGTTCCGAACGTACGCTCGCGTACTGAAGGCGACAGATCGTGAAATCGCGGTCCGGCCATTCGGCGGGAGGAAACCGTGCGCGTGTGAAGCCTTCCGGATCGGTCTTGAAGAGATCAGTCTGCGCTTTCGGCGCGCCGCCCCCAAGCTGCGCGGTCGCATACGTCCCGGACGCGGCCATCGCCGCGGCCGCCAGCATCACGAGGGCATTATGTCTGGCCATTCCGGAACAGGCGCGCGGAAACCGCAATTATCGCCGAGGGGACCCAGATCCAACCCGCCTCGCTGGCGAGGACCCGAAGGCCGCGCGCCGAGAAGAATCCCACCCCGATAGGCGAAACCTGAATCGGGCGCCACGGGAAGAAATAGCGGTGGTCGTTGAACGGCGCGAAGAAGGCAATGCCCCGCCCGCCGTTCGTCAGAGCGTCCAGCAGACCGTGAGAGGCAGTGACCGCTGTGAACCATACGAAAAGCGCGAGTCGGTGCGAGCGGAATTCAGGTCGGTGCAAGTCGGATAGGGGTC
>JAEHDI010000262.1 GCA_016880505.1 Bryobacterales bacterium
CCGGCGCGAGGGCACGATGGATGACCGCTTTCTCGGACTCGGGACGGGGGTAGGTCTCTCCTAAACCCGTCAGGCCGGAATCGGTGTGAATTCGGACCCACAGCCACTGGATGGGGCCTGCGTGTACGGTGATCCCACGTCCCAGGTGGATCGTCTCAATGGCTGTGATCCTCATCCGCGAGAAAGTGCAACTTGCGACCCAGGCTGCGAGAAGTTACAACGCCAGCGGAAGGGCCAGCGCCGCTTTGGCGAGCGCCCTCTGCAACATGTCGATGGCCGACGCCTCGGGAATCCCGCGCGAGGTCGAGAGTTCGGTGATCAACATGTGCCTGGCGCGATCGAGCATCTTCTTCTCCCGGAACGAGAGTGGCTTGACGTTCTGGAGGAGAAGCAGGCTCTTCAGAACCTCAGCCACCTGGAACATGTCGCCGACGCGCATCTTCTCGGAGTTCTCCTTGAAACGATCCTTCCAATCGCCGGGGCACTTGCACTTTCCGCAAGCCAGGAAGTCGAGCATCTTGGCAAGTTGGCCGTTCCGCGTCACCTTGCGCAACCCGATCTCGTCCACGTGCGAGAAAGGAACCATCACTGTCAGGCTGCTGCACATGAGGCGAAGGAGATAGAAGCGCTCGGCCTGCGTCCCGAAGGATCTGATGCTGATATTCTCGATGGTCGCTAC
Organism: Bryobacterales bacterium; assembly: GCA_016880505.1. GTDB lineage: Bacteria > Acidobacteriota > Terriglobia > Bryobacterales > Bryobacteraceae > JAEHDI01. Next base: position 680 of record JAEHDI010000262.1, read on the forward strand.
GCCATGATTTGGGTATACAACCTTTTCGCCGATCTGAAAGAGCATAGGCAACCCTGCCGGTGTGTACATCTTCCTCCAGGTAATGGGTGCGCTCGAAAAACCGAAAGAAAATGTTAAACGGAATGTGAACCGATGTCAACGAAAAAAGTCCAGCGAAGGCCCGAAAAACGGGCGCTTGGAGGCAATTAGGAAAAGCAAGAATAAACGGATAGAAGAAACGGTGTGGAAGCGCCGGCAAACAACTCCACCTTTGCCACTTCGATCAAGTGGCTGAGCGAGACTAAAGCTGTCTCAGCGACCGCCCGCCGCGATCAGCCCTTCCGGATCTGTTCGACCAGCCCCCGGACGTACTGAAGATTCCGGCGCATGTCGTTCTCGATCGACCCCGATGGCGAGGACGTTTCGAGGTTCGCGAATCCGGTGTAGCCGATGTCCGCAATAGTCTGCATCACGGCGGGGAAATCGATCTGCCCGTCCCCGAGGTAGTTTCTGCCGTCTTTCAAGTGAATCTGGCAGATGCGGTCCTTCCCGAGCCAGCGCATCTCCTTCAGGATGTCGAAACCGGCGTTGGTGGAGTTGCCAACGTCGTAGTAAACGAGTAGAGCTTTCGACCTGGCACGGTCCATGATGCGAACATTGTCTTCCGCCGAAATGGTGTTCTCCAAGGCAAGGACGACGCCTGCCTTCTGTGCCTCCGGAGCGAGTTCCCGGAGCACGTCGCCTACGTAGTCCATCTCGGCGTGCGACTTCAAGGCGCCCTGGCCGAAGAACGGCAGGAGCATAACACGCGCCTTAAGATTCTTGGTTGCGAGGATACCGTCCGCCACCCATTTCTGCCCGAGCTTGTCGCTCTTGAGGTAGTTGACGTGGAGAATGTCGAGACAGGTGCCGGCGATGCCGATCTTGCGCCTCTTCGCTTCAGCGACGTAACGCCGCTGAAACCCGGCGTCGGATAGGGGCAGCCGGTCGCCCTCCGGCTTCCGGCCCAGGCTCACCTCAACTCCCTCAAATCCGAGCGCGGCGGCGAGAGAAAGCGCTTCCAGCTTGCCGGTCTGGCGAAGGTTCCAGTCGGTAACGCCGATCTTCAATTTGCCGAGCAGCTTCGGACGGGCCGCCAGAATAGCCGGTGAGGCACAAAGCACCGTGCCGGACTGAAGGAAACAACGTCTGCTGATCGACATTCGCGTTCCCGCTAACCGTAGAGGGATATTATAGTCCGATTTGACGCGGATCGGGAGTCCGCTGGCAAACCCGGCTCAATGGTCCCGGTCGGTGACAAGCTCGGTAAGCGCAAACAGCGCGCGCTGGTACGGCGATTCCGGGAAGCCTCGGATGATTTCACGGGACTTCGCGGTGAAAGCCTCCGCGCGTTCCATCGTGCGCATAATACTCCGTCGGCGCTCTATGAACTCCAGGATTAAGTTGAACGGCACACGGTCGTAGCTGCCGTCGCGCAGAATCTCCTCCACCTGTGATCTTTCCTCTGGGCTCGCGTTTTCGAGTGCATAGATGAGCGGAAGGGTCACCTTGCCTTCGCGCAAGTCGCTGCCAACGGGCTTTCCGAGCACGGACTCGTCGGCCGTAAAATCGAGGACGTCGTCGACGAGCTGGAACGCCATTCCCAAGTTCCAGGCATATTCGCCAAGCCGCGCCTCGTCCGCTTCATCCGCACCGCCGGTCACGGCTCCGAGCCGGGCGCAGGCTGAGAAAAGGCTGGCGGTCTTCCGGTCGACCAGATCCATGTAGTCGGCTTCTCTCACCTCGACGGAACCAATGCGCCCGAGTTGAACCAGTTCTCCTTCGACCATCATCTGTGTCAAGCCGATGAGCACATCAAGGACGTGGAAGTTGCGCTCGCGGAGAGCGACCTGGAAGGCCTGCATGTACAGCCAGTCGCCGGCAAGGACGGAGATGTGGTTGCCCCAAAGAACATTCGTAGACGGGCGTCCGCGGCGCGTCTCAGCAACGTCGATGACGTCGTCGTGTACGAGGGTGGCGGCGTGGATCATCTCCACGACCGCCGCCAGCCGAATGGCGCTTTCACTGCCGTTGCCGAACAGCTTGGAGGCAAGCAGCAGCAAGGCTGGACGGAGGCGCTTGCCGCCGCTCGCATGCAGGTAACGGCCAATCGCCGTGATCGCATCGACGGAGGCGACGGACTGAAGTTGGATCTCCCGCTCCACCAACTGGAGGTCCTCCCGGACGAGATCCAGCAGTTCCCAGGCGGTAAGGGGCTGTCCGACCTTGCTCAACTCCATGGAATCGTCCCAGTTTACTCGCTGCCGATTGCCTCTGGCAAACACAGCTGCCTGAAATTGCCGGTCGTAGCTCCAGCCAGTTCCTCGATAGGTATCTCCTTCAATTCCGCCAGCCTGCGCGCCGTATCCAGAACGAATACCGGCTCGTTCCGCTTGCCGCGATGCGGAACGGGCGCAAGGTACGGGGCATCCGTCTCCACAAGGATCCTGTCCAGAGGAGTGAACTTCGCTGCCTCGCGCACTTTGTCCGCTTTCGGAAACGTGATCACTCCACCGAATCCGAGATAGAAGCCCATGTCCAGCGCCTGCTTCGCCTCGGCGGGGCCGCCGGAGAAACAGTGCATGATTCCGCTGCCTGTCCAATTCCCGCGGATAATCTTCATCGTGTCCTCCCAGGCGTCCCGAGTATGGATGATCACGGGCTTGCGGGTTTCCCTGGCAATCCGCAACTGCTCCTCGAAAGCGGCCTGTTGTTGCTCCCGGGGCGAATTGTCGTAGTAGTAGTCCAGCCCGATCTCCCCAATCGCGAGTACCTTCGGTTGTGCGGCCAGTTGCCTCAACCGGTCCCAGGTATCGCCGGCCGCTTTGCTGGCGTCGTGGGGATGCACACCGACGGTGGCGAAGATGCGCCCATGAGTCGAGGCGACTCGAAGTCCTGCTTCGAGGTCCGGAGGGCCCTCACCGGTACCCACCGTCAAAATGATTTCAACCCCGGCGTTGGCAGCCCGCTCGATCACGAGCTCGCGGTCGCCGTCAAAACGCGGGTCGTCGAGGTGGCAGTGAGAATCGACCAGCGTCACTTCAAACGCGCTCCGACGGGGATCTCCTCGTGAAAACCCGCCAACACCGGTTTCCCGCCCTCGACCGAAGCCGCCACGATCATCCCGTCAGATGGGATGCCGCGCAGCTTTCGGGGTTGCAGATTCGCTACGATGATGACTTTTCGCCCGATCAGATCCTCCGGCCCGTAAGCTTCGGCGATGCCGGCCACAATGCTCCGTGGCTGGGCCTCGCCGACATCCACCGACATGTGAAGCAGCTTATCAGCGCCCTTCACGGGTTCCGCTGTGAGAACCTTCCCCACACGCATATCAACTTTGACGAAATCATCGATCGGGATTTTGTCAGACGCCGGCGGCGCGGCCGGGGCCGCTCGCTTACCAACGAGGATCTCCTGCCGGACGGTTTCTTCCCGCTCGAGCGCGCGCATCTTCTCGACGGACTGCTTCAGATCGAGCCGCGGGAAGACCGCCGAAATTTCGCCGATCCGCTGGCCATCCGGTAGCTGTCCCCAGGCAAGCCCTCCGAGTTGCGCCGCCTCGAGATCCTCGGCCATGCCGAGCTGCCGCCAGATTTTCGCCATCGAGCCCGGGATGAACGGGGCCAGAAGGGCACAGGCGATGCGCAACACTTCGGCCGCCGTGTACAGCGTCTGGTCGAGCTTCGCCTGCGACTGGGCATCTTTCTTCGCGGCGAGGGTCCACGGCGCCTGCGCGACGATGTACTTGTCGGCCGCCGCGAGCAGGGACCACACTGCCTCAAGCCCTTTCGAGAAGTCGAAGTTGTCGAATGCCTCGACGGCCGCACGGATTGTCCCGCCGGCCAGTTGCGCGACTTCGGCGCTGCCGCCCGATGCCGGTATGGCGCCCCCGCGATACTGCCGGATCATGGTCAGGGTGCGGCTGGCCAGGTTACCGAGGCCGTTGGCAAGATCCGAGTTGTAGCGGCCGACGAGCGCATCGTAACTGAAATTGCCGTCCTGCCCGAAGACGATCTCGCGAAGCAGGAAGTAGCGGAGGCAGTCGACACCGACGACTTCCTTGATCGGCGTTGCGCGCACAATGTTGCCGCGCGACTTGCTCATCTTGTCCTGCTCGAACAACAGCCAGCCGTGCGCGAAGATCCGCTTCGGCAACGGCAACCCGGCGGCCATCAGGAACGCGGGCCAGTAGACGGCGTGAAAGCGCAGTATCTCTTTGCCAATCAGGTGCAGGTCCGCAGGCCAGCGGTTTTCGCCCTCCACTGCGCTCATGTAGGTCGAAAGCGCGTCGAACCACACATAGAACACGTGGTTTCCCTCGGCGGGAACCGGGATGCCCCACTTGATCGTCGTACGGCTGATCGACAGGTCGGTCAGACCCTTGCTCACGAACGAGAGAACTTCGTTGCGGCGGCTGTCCGGGCGGATGAAATCCGGCTGTTCCTCGTAGAGCTTCATCAGCCGCTCCTGGAAGGCGGAAAGCTTAAAGAAAAAGTTCTCTTCCGTGACCGTTTCGGTCGGGCGGCCGCAATCCGGACAGGGGTCGCCCGGCTTGGCGTCGGAGACATAGAGTTCGTCGAAGACACAGTACTGTCCCGTGTACGAGCCCTTATAGACAAAGCCGTTTTCCATGCATCGGCGGAACAGGTCCTGGACAACCTTGTGATGTTGCGGGCTAGACGTTCTCTGGAAGCGGTCAATCGCCAGTCCGAGCGTCTCCCACTGCGTGCGGAACTCGGCGGAGATGAGATCTGTGAACTCCTGCGGATTCTTGCCTGTCGCCTTCGCGGCTCGCTCGACCTTCTGGCCGTGTTCGTCGGTCCCGGTGGCCAGCACCGCGTCGTAGCCCTGCATCCGTTTGAGGCGCCGGATGGTGTCAGCCGCGATGGTCGTGTAGGCGTGACCGATGTGCGGGGCCGCATTCACGTAGTAGATCGGTGTGGTCAGGTAGTATTTCGGTTTCATTTCTGGGTTCTCAGATAGGCCAAATTCGCTTCCGCGAGGACCTGTCTCAGCGGCACGCCGGCTTCGCGCGCCAGCATCCGGCAATCCTCGTACTCGGGCGCATAGGCGCCGGATTCGCCGACTTTGACGCGCACTTTGCCGTAAGACGTTTCGACTTCAACCATCCGCCGTGACTGAACACGCCGTTCGGCGGCGAAGATGCGGACGCCAAGCGTGGTGGTTTCGGCAAACAGGATTTGGGACAACCGCTCCCGGTCTTCCGGGCGGGCGATCACGCGGATCAACGTTCCCGGACGATTCTTCTTCATGAAGACGGGGCAGAACGACACGTCGAGGGCGCCGCTCTCCAACAGACGCTCCAACGTGTAGCCAAGCACCTGCGGAGTCACGTCGTCGACATTCGCCTCGATCACCGAGACCGTGGCCGCCTCGACAGCGCCGGTCGGCTCGCCGATCAGCACGCGAAGGACGTTTGCCTGCTCCTTGAAGTCCCGCACGCCGGCGCCGTAGCCGATAGCCGAGATCTTCATCGGGGGCAGGGCGCTGAAACTCTCCGACAGCGTCACCGCAATCGCCGCTCCGGTGGGAGTGGTCAGTTCAACGGAGGGGCCCCGCGCATAGACCGGCTTGCCAGCGAGCAGACTGGCCGTTGCTGGTGCCGGCACCGGGAGGGTTCCGTGCTCCGTGTCCACCGTGCCGCTGCCGAGATTCACCGGCGAACAGTACACAGCTTCGACGCCGAGCATGTGAATGCCCAGACAGGCCCCCACGATGTCCGCGATGGAGTCGATCGCCCCGACTTCGTGGAAGTGCACCTTCTCGATCGGGACCTGATGAACCGCGGCCTCTACCTCGCCGAGACGCCGGAAGACGGTGGAAGAGTCCCGCTTGACGCGGTCAGGCAGTGCCGACTGCTCGATCATGCCGAGAATGTGCGGAAGGTGACGATGCCTCTTGTTGTCGCCGCCGCTCACATGGAACTTGGTCGAGCCGATCCCGCACCGCACGGTCTTCTCGAAGCGGATCTCCGCGCCCGGCGCGAGCGAAGACAGAGCCTCGACCAGGGCTGGGACGTCCGCACCCGCGTCGGCCAGGGCGCCAACCAACATATCGCCGCTGATCCCGGAGAATGCGTCCAGGTAACAGATCTTCATCGAATCAACTCCGGCAGAATCTCCCCGGCCTTTCCCCTCAATGAGCAGTCGGCCTGGGCCGAAAACGCCGTCTCCTCGAGGTTCACCTCGATCACTCGCGCTCCGGCTCTTTTGGCGAGCGGCGTCAGGCCGGCAGCGGGATACACGACAGAGGACGTCCCGACCACCAGGCAGACATCCGCCGACCGCGCGGCTCGTTCCGCGTCGTTCCACACATTCATCGGCAGCGCCTCACCGAACCAGACGACACCCGGCCTCAACATGCCGCCGCAATCGCAGCGCGGCGGCAGCTCCGGCAGCGGTGTTCGCTCGTCCCGGTGCTCGACACCGCACGTGGTGCAGCGCAGATGCCAGATGTCGCCGTGCAGTTTCAGCACATTCCGGCTGCCCGCCCGATCGTGCAGGCCGTCCACGTTCTGCGTGACAAGCACGAACGAAGATTTTCTCTTTTCAAGCCCGGCGAGAGAGTAGTGACCGGCGTTCGGCGCCGCCTTGGCGATCAGGCCACGCCGCCAGTCATACCACTCCCACAGGACTTTCGGATCCCGAGCGAAGGCTTCAGGCGTTGCGAGGTCCTCGGGCCGGTACTGCCGCCAGAGGCCGCCGCTTCCACGAAACGTTGGAATCCCGCTCTCCGCCGAGACGCCGGCCCCTGTGAGCGCCACCACCGCGGATGCGGCCTCCAGCCACTCACGAGCCTGTTGCAGGGACTCCACGTATCTATCGTACCGGAACAGGCGCTTCGGACTGCGCTCAAGGGAGTTTTTCCGCCAGTACCTTCTTCGCCTGCGTCTGCCGGAACTTCCGGAGTTTCTCCCGCAATTCAGGACGCGAATTTGCCAGGATGGCCACGGCGAGCAGCGCGGCGTTCACCGCCCCGGGCTTGCCGATCGCGAGCGTTCCAACCGGAATGCCGCCCGGCATCTGCACCATCGCCAGAAGGGAGTCCAACCCCTTCAGCGACTGGCTTTCGATCGGGACTCCGAGAACCGGAACAAGCGTGTGAGCGGCGACGACGCCAGCCAGGTGGGCCGATCCACCGGCCGCGGCGATGATCACCTCCACGCCTCGCGCCTCAGCCTGCGCGGCGTATTCAGCCGTCTCCGTGGGCGTTCGGTGAGCGGACAGCACCCGGCACTCATGGGGCACGTCGAAACGGTCGAGTGTCTCCGATGTCTGCCGCATCGTCTCCCAGTCCGACTTGCTGCCCATGATGACGGCAACCAGGGGTTTCGTGTCGTTGGTCATGGTATCCGGAATACCCTAAGTTAATCCGTCCGAAGGACAGTGGGCAACCCGAGTGTGCCAGATTCTGTTCCCGATGTGATATTTCCTGGTAAAATAAAGGCTTGCGCCGGGGCAATCTGAGGCGGCCCCATCGCAACCCGGCTTTCTGGGATTCGGTCTGGCTGGAAAACTTGCAGCGCTACAGCAATTCGGGCAACCTCATGAGGGACTATTTTGCGCTCACAAAACCGCGCATCACGTGGCTCATTTTAATGAGCACGGGCGTAGGCTACTTCTTTGGGCTGCGTGGCGAGTGGGACCTGCTCACGCTGCTGCACACGATTCTGGGAACAGGTTTGCTGGCTTCCGGCACCGCGACGCTGAACCAGTGGTACGAGCGCGACGAAGACGCGAAGATGCGCCGCACCGAACGGCGTCCCATCCCAGCGGGGAGAGTGACACCGGCCAAGGCGGCGATTTTCGGCATCCTTCTCTCAGCCGCCGGGTTTCTGGAACTGTCCCTTGCGGTCAATCTGCTGACCGGCCTGCTTGGGCTGATTACGCTAGCCAGCTACCTCCTCCTCTACACGCCGCTTAAGAAGAGGTCTCCGCTTTCGACGACCGTAGGCGCTTTCCCGGGCGCCATGCCGCCACTGATCGGTTTTGCGGCCGCCAGCGGCACTCTTACCGCCCAAGCGTGGGTCTTGTACGTCATCCTCTTTCTGTGGCAGTTTCCGCACTTCTACTCGATCGCGTGGATGTATCGCGAAGACTACGGCCGCGCCGGCATCCTCATGCTGCCGGTAGTGGAACCGGACGGCCGCTCGACGTCGCGGGAGATCGTCCTTTATTCGCTGGCGCTGATCCCAGCGAGCCTGCTGCCGGCGCTCCTTTCGATGAGCGGCAGAATCTACCTATGCGGCGCGCTCGTGTTGAGCTCGTTTTACTTTTACGCAGGTCTGCGCGTCCTTCTTGAGCGTACGGCCCTGCGCGCGCGAAAAGTCCTGCTGGCCTCGGTCTTGTACCTGCCGCTGCTTTACGGTCTAATGCTGCTGGATAGGCCTGGTCTGTGATCGTCTCCGTCGAGAATTTGACTCATAACTACGCCGCAAGAACCGCTCTTGCGGGCGTCAGCTTTGCCGTCAAAGATCGCGAGATCTTCGGCCTGCTCGGACCGAACGGCAGCGGGAAGTCGACGCTCTTCCGGATCCTGTCGACGATGATGGCTCCGGCGTCCGGCCGGGTCACGGTGGCCGGGCTCGACGTGGGCACCCGGCCGGCGGAGGTGCGCCGCCGCATCGGTGTGGTATTCCAGTCCCAGAGTCTCGACCGAAAGCTGACGGTGGAGGAAAACCTTTGCGGCCAGGGCCATCTGCACAGCCTCTCCGGAGTAACGCTCCGTGAGCGCGTGGACGAAGTGACGGCCCGTCTCGGACTGGAAGACCGGCGCGACGAGATCGTCGAGAAACTCTCCGGCGGGCTGAAGCGGCGCGTCGAAATTGCGAAGGCCCTGTTGCACAAACCCGAAGTGCTGCTCATGGACGAGCCTTCCACCGGTCTCGATCCGGGGGCACGACGCGAGTTGTGGCAATACATCGAAGACCTGCGGGCGAATCAAGGCGTCACAGTGCTGCTGACGACGCACATTCTCGACGAGGCGGATCGGTGCGACCGGCTGCTGCTGCTCCATCAGGGGCGCATCGTGGCGGAAGGAGCCCCGGCGGAATTGAAGTCGAGGATCGGTGGAGACGTGGTTGTACTTGAGGTTGCCGACCTCGACGGGATGCAACGGCAACTGGCGGAACGGTTTCACACCGAGCCGCGAGTTGTCGACGGCGCACTTCGTGTCGAGATTGCGAACGGTCACCGCTTTATCACCGAAGCGGTCGAAGCATTCCCGGGTGCGATTTCTTCGGTGGCGTTGCACAAGCCTACTCTCGAAGACGTCTTCCTGGACGAGACGGGAGTTGCCATTTGTTAGGAAAGTCCTTCTGGTTGCCGGTGGCCACGTTGTGGCAGCGCGAACTGGTCCGCTTCTGGCGCGAGAAAGCACGCGTGTTGGGCTTCGTCGGTTCACCGCTAATCTTCTGGCTGGTGATCGGCTCCGGCTTTGGCAACCTTGGGTTTTTCTTTCCCGGTGCCCTGACACTGACCGTTATGTTCTCTGCGGTCTTTTCGACGATGTCCCTGATTGAAGACCGGCGGGAGGGGTTTCTGCTTTCGATGCTGGTCTCGCCGGCGCCCCGCAGTTCGATGGTACTCGGCAAGACTCTCGGTTCGGCGACTTTGGCCTGGATTCAGGGAATGATCTTTCTTGCTTTTGGACCGTTGGCCGGAGTTCGGTTATCCTTCGACGTTTTGTGGCGGTCGGCCGCGGTGATGTTCCTCATCGCGATGACGTTCACGCTGCTCGGGTTTGCGCTGGCCTGGCGGATGGATTCGTCGCAGGGCTTCCACGCAATCATCAACCTCCTTCTGTTGCCGCTGTGGATGGTTTCCGGCTCGCTCTTTTCGATGGCGAATGCGCACGGCTGGATCAGAGTCGTCATGGTACTGAACCCCATGACGTATGCGCTGGCCGCCCTGCGAAGGGTTCTGGGGACCCAGGTTAGTTCCGGTACGCCGGAACTGGGAGTGAGCTTAACGGTGACGGCGGTTTGCGCCGTCGTGTTTTTGACGGTCTCGGCCCTGGTCGCCGGCCAAAAGACCGCAAGGAACTTTGCATGAGATCCCGAGCTACCGTGCCCGCAACGATCCTTGCCGGGCTCGGTTTCCTCTCGCTTTCAGGCTGCGCGCCGAAGGCTGAGCAGCTACCTGTCCTGGGAGAAATTCCCGAGTTCACCCTCACCGCACAGGATGGCGCAGAATTTCATGGCGGGTCGCTGCGCGGGAGTGTCTGGGTCGCCGACTTCATCTTCACGACCTGCGCCGGTCCGTGCCCGCGCATGAGCTGGCAGATGAGTCGGCTTCAGGAAGCGTTCTCCGACAAGCCGGACGTGAAGTTCGTCTCGTTCACGGTCGATCCGGAGCGGGACACGCCCGAGGTGCTGGCGGCTTACTGGAAGCGCTACCAGGCGGAGCCAGGACGCTGGTACTTCCTGACCGGCCCGGAGCAGGCCCTGCACAAACTGAACAGGGAAGCATTCAAGTTGGGCAACGTGGACGGCAGTCTCAACCACAGCACCCGATTTGTCCTGCTCGACCGGCAGTCACGCGTCAGGGGCTATTATGGCTCCTCAGACGCCGACTCCATGAAGCAATTGCTCGCCGACCTCAAGAATCTTGTCAGGGAGCGGTCTTGATCGAACTGCGCTACCTTCCGGCGGTGAACGCGCTTCTGAACCTCACGGCGGCGTGTCTCCTGGTTTGCGGCTACGTGCTGATCCGGCGCCGCCGCATCCAGGCCCATAAGCGCGTAATGCTCGCTGCGTTCTCGGTGTCGGTCCTTTTTCTCATCAGCTATCTCGTCTATCACTACCAGGTGGGTTCGGTCCGCTTTCAGAGGACCGGAACGATTCGCACGATCTACCTCGGCATCCTGTTCACGCACACGGTATTGGCGGCGGTCGTGCCAGTCCTCGCGGTTGTGACGCTTTTCCGAGCGTTGCAGGAGCGTTTCGACCGTCACAGGCGGCTTGCCCGTTGGACGCTCCCGATCTGGCTCTATGTGAGCGTTACGGGCGTCACGGTGTACTTGATGCTGTACAGGCTGTAGCAGGCCTGCTCCGCTCGCTGTCCCGCCTCCTTCCGGACGATATAATCACGCGACGAGGAGGTGTTCCAAGTGAGCACAGCACTTCGGTGGAGCATCGCATTTGCGTCGTTGGGTGTCGTGGGCGCCGTCGATGCTGCTCCGCCCAAAGTCATCCCAGCAAGACACAAGGTGCGGATCGAACGCGCCGTCATGATCCCGATGCGCGACGGCAAGCGTCTCTCGGCGGACCTGATCCGCCCCGACAGCGAAGGTCGCTTTCCCGTGGTGATGATGTACCAGCCCTATCGCAAGGACGACGTGGGCCGCGGCGGCGTCGGTCCGCACCAGTACTTCGCGGAGCGCGGCTTCGTCGCCGTTCGCCTGGATGCCCGCGGGACCGGCACGTCGGAGGGTGTGAATACCGACGAGTACACCCTTCAGGAGCAGCAGGACGGTTATGACGCCGTGGAATGGCTCGCCCGGCAGTCCTGGTCGAACGGCAACATTGGCATCTGGGGTATTTCGTACAGCGGTTTCACGGCGCTTCAGGTGGCGACGCACCAACCGCCCCACTTAAAGGCGATCGTGCCGATCTACGCCACGGACGACCGCTACACCGACGACTGCCACTATGACCGCGGCGGCAACATGCGCATGTATTACGACGTCGGGCACTACGGCGGTTGGATGGTGGCGATGAACGCTCTGCCGCCGATGCCCGAGCTTGCCGGACCGCGTTGGGCAGAGATGTGGACGGAACACCTCCAGAACAACGAGCCGTACCTGCTCAAGTGGATGAAACAGCAGACCGACGGCCCGTATTGGCGCAACGGATCGCTCCGGCCCGGCTATGAGCGCATCAAGTGCCCGACGTTCCTGATCGCCGGCTGGCGCGACGGCTATCCGAACGCGATGGTGCGAACCTACATGAACCTGAAGGTCCCCAGGAAGCTGCTGGTCGGCCCGTGGGTTCACTCGCTGCCGAACAGTTCCGTCCCCGGCCCCCGGATCGACTGGATGAATGAGGCGGGGCGGTTTTTCGCCCACTGGCTCCGCGACGAGGATACAGGAATCATGAGCGAGCCGCCAGTGACGGTCTACATGCAGGAGTACAGCGTGCCCGATCGCACGCTCGACGTCACGCCCGGTTCCTGGCGGAACGAAGCGGACTTCCCGGCTTCCGGCACGAGTGAAATCACGTTCTATATCGATGAAGGCGGCAAGCTCGCGTCCACTCCGGCGGCTGCACCTCGCCGCGATCATGACGAATTCGAATACGTCCCGACTGTCGGCCTCTCGAACGGTTACTGGTCCGGCGGCGGGATACCGTTCTACCTCCCGGACGACCAGCGCGCCGACGAAGCCTACTCGCTGGTCTACACGACTGAGCCAATCGACCAGGAGATCCGCATTCTCGGTTGGCCGAAGGTCATTCTGCACGCCTCGTCGTCCGCGCGGGTTGCTACGTTTGTAGCGAAACTGACCGACGTGGCCCCGGACGACCATTCGGCGCTCATCGTCGACGGGGCGCTGAACGGAACCCGCCGGCAGTCGCTTACGACGCCCAGCGCGATGACGCCCGGTGAAGTCTACGAACTCGCAATTCCGATGCTGCCCACCGGATGGATGCTGAAACTGGGGCATCGCCTTCGGCTGGCGGTTTCCAGTTCCGATTTCCCCGACCTCTGGCCCACACCGGAACCGGCGCGGAACCGCGTGTTCCGCGGAGGTCGACACTCGTCACGCGTCGTTCTTCCCGTTGTACCGGAGTCCAAGCTTCCGGCGCCCGAGTTCTTGCCGCCTCCGGCACTGCGTCAGATCGTTAGTGGAAGCGGCTCGCCGCCGGTGATGCACGTCCTCTACGACCAGGTCGCCGGGACGGCAACCGTGCTCGGGCATCGGAAAGGCGCAACCATCCTGGACGAGGGTCTCGGGACGGTTCTCTCGGATAGCGAGTTCCGGTGTACCGCGTCCTCCCGCGATCCCGGCAGCGCCAGCATCATCGGCACCCACAAAATCGCGTTCCAGCGCGAGGATGGATTGATCGAAGTGACTGGAGAAAGCTCCATCCGCGCCACGAAGACGCACTTCCACATTCTGGTGAACCTCACCGTGACGCGGAACGGGATGCCCTTCTTCCAGAAGCAGTGGGTCTCGACGGAAGCGCGCAACCTGCTGTGAATAGCGGAGTACAATGTCCGCATTCCGGAGGTGAAGGTGAAGCGCTTACAGCCAACGCTGAACCGCCGCCAGTTCGTTACTGGCGGAATGGCGGCGCCGGCACTCTCCCGCACTAAGGCGGGGGCGGGTCGGCCGCCGAATTTTGTCATCATTCTGGCCGATGACCTTGGATACGGGGACCCGAGCTGCTACGGCCATCCGACAATTCAGACGCCACACCTCGACCGGATGGCGCGTGAAGGAATGCGGTTCACGCAGTTCTACTCGGCGGCATCTCTGTGCACGCCGAGCCGTGCCGGATTGATGACCGGGCGCCTGCCGATCCGCTCCGGTCTGACACGCGTCCTCTTTCCATGGTCGGAGGGAGGCATCCAGGATTCCGAGATCACCATCGCTGACTTGCTGAAGAGATCCAGCTACGCCACGATGTGCGTGGGAAAGTGGCATCTCGGACACCGTCGCCGCTATCTGCCCACGCGCCACGGCTTCGACGGTTACTTTGGAATTCCCTATTCCAACGACATGAGCAAGGCGACCCAGCCCGCGGCGTCCTGGGTCGATCGGACGCCGCCAACGCCGCTGATTCTTGGGGAAGAAGTGATCGAGCAGGAACCCGACCAGCGCTATCTGACAAGGCGCTATACCGAGGAGGCGACCCGCTTCATTCGGGCGTCCTGCGGCGCCGGGCGACCGTTTTTCCTCTATTTACCGCATACGTTTCCCCACATGCCGTTGTTTGCGAGCGAGCGTTTCCGCGGCAAGAGCCTCCGCGGGCTTTATGGGGATGTTGTCGAGGAACTGGACTGGAGCGTGGGCCAGATTCTGGCCGAACTCGGCCGTCTGGGTGTCGACGGTTCAACGCTGGTCGCCTTCACTAGCGACAACGGGCCAGCCACCGGCTCGGCGGGATTGCTGCGGGATCAGAAAGCCAGTACGTTCGAAGGAGG
>JAEHDI010000263.1 GCA_016880505.1 Bryobacterales bacterium
GCTTCAAGCGGCCGATGGTTTGGAAGAAAAAGGCTCCCCGCTTGGGCACCATCTCGAAATCAAACACGGTGGGAATCCAGATGTTTGTGTTCCCGGGGTAGTCAAATCGCGGCGGCGCAACGCCGATGATTGTCAGCGGGGTGCCGTTCAGATGCAGGGTGGCGCCCGGCACTCTGGGATCTCCCCCAAACGCCTGTTGCCACAACCCGTGGCTGATCACGGCGACAGCGGTGCGCCCCGGCACGTCCTCACCCGGCGCGAACGCGCGGCCGGCGGCCGGCTTGGTTCCGAGCAGTTGGAAAAAGTTCGCGGAGGTCTCGGCGACCTTGACGCGCAGCGCGCCACGCTCGCCTGTCAGATTCATGTCGGCCACGGAGAAAGCGGCGGCCCTTTGCAGATACGGACTTCGACCCTGCCACTCGATGAACGCCGCGCGCCCGTGTCCCGCCCCGACCGGCGCCCGCCACAGCTCCACCAGCTCCTCGGGATCTGAGAACGGCAGACTCCGAAGCAACAAGGCATTGAGCACGCTAAAAACACCAGTGCTTGTACCGATGGCAAGCCCGAGCGCAATGACCGCCAATGCAGCGCTGAACGAGCGGCGCCGGTACACACATAGGGCGTGCTTTATGTCCTGCGTCAACTCGCGAAACACCTCTCCGGGCGCCGATCCTGCGAGATCCCGGATGGCGTGCAGCCATAAGCGGACGCGGTCGCCGGTGTTATGGGTCTCGCGATACTCGTCTCGGAACTGCCGTTCCATGGGCGCTTGATACTCCTCGCGAAATCGCGCGGCGTAGAATCTAAGCAGCCAACTGTAGACTTTCGGTGGATCCGGCATTCGTCACCTCACGCAAGTTCTGGGAGTTCGAGTCGTGATTCAGCTAACCGCACGAGATCGCGCAGCCTCATTGCCTCGGCTTGCGCGACACGCCGGCCTAACGCGGTGATCCGGTAGTAGCGTCGCCGTTCGTCATCGAGGTGCGGGTCCGGACGCTCATCTGATTCCTCGATGAGGCCTTCCTGCAGCATTTTGTTGATCGATCCGTACAGCGCGCCAGAACCAAGATTGAGTCTTCCTTGCGTGCGCTGCAGGATGGAACGCTTGAGGGCGTAGCCGTGCCGTTCGCCTTCCGTCAATGCCAGCAGCATGTGGAAGATGGGCAACGGCAGGGGCAGAAGACGGTCGACCGGTGTCAATCTGTTCTTAGGCATACTATGTCAATTTGTGACATAGTCTGCCAACATCGATGCAATTTGTCAACCCTTTGAAAAACGGACTGGCCAAACATTTCGCTGTATAGTGATAAGTCGCATGACCATCCACGCCAGTGAACACCCTTCCTCTCCGCTGAACCGGAGACGTTTCCTCCACCACTCGGCAGCGCTCGCCGGCACGATGGCGCTCGCTCGCGTGCCGCGGCTCGGTGCCGCCCCGCGGAACCCGCGCGGCTTCCAGATCGGCTGTTACACCCGGCCGTGGGACCAGTTCGACTACAAGGTCGCGCTGGACGGCATGGCCGAAGCCGGCTACAAATACGCCGGCCTGATGACCCACAAGGGCAAATCATGGGTCATCGTCACCAGCGACACCACTCCCGACGAGGCCGCTGCCATGGGCGAGGAGGTGCGCCGCCGCGGCATGGAGTTATCCTCCATCTACGTGAGCGATTTCCCCGTTGAGAAGTCGGTCGAGGCTGGCATCAAGGGTCTCAAATATCTGATCGACAACTGCGCCGCGGCCCGCAGCCCGCGCGTGCTGATCGGCGGCACGGATAAGGAATCGCTGGTAGAGCCGTATTACAAGGTCGTCTCGGAATGCTGCGATTACGCCGCATCCCAAAAGATCGGCATCAGCGTCAAGCCGCACGGCGGCAGCAACGCTACCTCCGCGCAGTGCCGCAAGATCGTCGAAATGGTGAGCAAGAAGAACTTCGGCATGTGGTACGATCCCGGCAACATCTTCTACTACTCCGACGGTAAGATCGACCCCGTGGACGACGTGCCCGACGCGCACGGTCTGATCGTGGGCATGAGTATCAAGGATTTCAAGGCTCCCAAGGAAGTCATGGTCACACCCGGAACCGGCCTGGTAAACTTCCGCGAGGTGCTTGCGCGCGCCAGGAAGGGCGGCTTCACGCGCGGTCCCCTGCTCGTCGAATGCCTCAACCGCGGCGACTCGGCGGCCGAGATCACGGCCGAGGCTCGCAAAGCCCGGCAGCTCCTCGAAGACTTGACCCGCGCTTAGGCGGCCGCGCCGGGCGCTAACCTGGGCGAACCTCGCGCTTGTCGGAGTCGTAAACCATCCGGCGGCCGGTGGTGTATGCTTCATCGGCCATGATCACCGCCACGGAGTGCGCGTAGCCGGCTTCAATCGGCGCAATCGGCTGCTGCCGGCTGCGCACGCAGTCCAGGAAGTTCTGCATGTGGTGCGGCGCCTCGACCGGCGTCACCTCCTCCTCGCCCTGAATTCGGTCCGGCTCACCCGAACCCTCGCCCGAGATCACCCATTTCTCCGATGGCGCCAGGTTCTTCGCGTCCAGCGTGCCACGCGTGCCGAACCACTTCGCGTAGTTCCCAGCCCCGGTGCCGAACACGGAGCAATAACGCACGAGAAAACCTTCGGGATAGTCGAGCACCACCTCCACCGAATCCGGGGCGTCGAATTCGCCCTTCCACCGGTAGATGCCGCCCATGGCCACCACCCGCTTAGGGATGCTGGCGTTGGTCACGTAGTGCACCAGGTCGATGAAGTGTACCATCAGGTTGGTGTGGGGGCCGTGCGAGAAGTCCCGGAAGCCATACCAGCCCTGGTACTCGGTGGCATTGAACGGTCGGAACTTGCGGTCGCCCAGAAACGCCTTCCAGTCGACGTCCGCCTCGGTCGGCTTCAGGCCGAAAAAGGCATCTCCACCGTAGCTCATCCAGTAGGGGCTGTAACCGTTGCGGACCTGCTCCACCTTGAGGATCTTCCCCAGCTCGCCCGCCGCCAGCATCTTTTTCACGCCGTTCGAGTTCGCATAGCTGCGCATCTGCGTGCCGATCTGCACGATGCGGTTGGATTGCTTCACCGTGTCATACGCGCGGATCAACTCCCGCATGTTCATCGCCAGCGGTTTCTCTACGTAGACATCCTTCCCCGCTTTGATGGCCTCGATCAGCATGCTGCAATGCAGGTGGTCGGGCGTGCCGATGACCACGACGTCGATGTCCTTGCGCGCCAGCACCTCGGCGAAGTGCGCGGTCTGGACGGGCTCCTTGCCGGTGAACTCCTTGACATCGGCGGCGGCCTTCTCGCGTTTCTGCCGCCACGTATCGCA
>JAEHDI010000264.1 GCA_016880505.1 Bryobacterales bacterium
CTGGCGTTTGCCCGGCAGGTAGAGGAGTTTTGGAGATCGGACCTCTATCTGCTCACGCTTGCCGGGGGATACAGGCCGCAAGGAGAGCCCGAGAGAATGCGATTGGACGGCCGGTACCTCTACGGTGCAACCTGGACGCCGGATGGCAAGGAGGTCGTGTTTGCTACCGGAAAAGGTCTCTGGCGGATGGCGGCGTCCAAGAGCGCGGTGCCCCGCAGGCTTCCTTTCGCGCCGGACAATGCTTTCGCGCCGGCGATTTCGAGGCAGGGGAACCGCCTGGCGTATTCGGTGGAAAGGTTTGACACCAACATCTGGCGGATTGACTTGCGCGAACCGGGCGGGAAACCTGGCGCGCCGGTCCGGTTCATCGCATCCACGTTGGAGGAACTTTGTCCGGCCTATTCCCCGGACGGCAAGAGAATCGCGTTCGTGTCGAACCAGTCGGGGTCCGATGAAATCTGGGTGTGTGACGCCGACGGATCCAATGCCATGCAATTGACTTCCGTTGGAGGACGAACAGTGCTTGGGCCGACGTGGTCGCCGGACAGCCAAAGGATTGCCTTTTATGCAAGGCCCGGAGGCAACCGGGACGTTTATGTCATTAGCGCGAACGGCGGCAAACCACGGCCTCTGACGACCGAGCCGGGCACCGACAGTTGGCCGTACTGGTCTCGAGACGGTCAATCGCTCTACTTCGTCTCGAATCGCGGTGGGACTGCCGAGATTTGGAAGATGCCTGCCGGCGGGGGTAAGGCGGTGCAGATCAGCCGGAACGCAAATGGAGCGGACCTGCCACACGAATCCCCCGACGGAAAGTATGTGTACTACAGCAAAGGATGGCCGTTCCCGCAGAGTGTCTGGCGGGTGCCCGCCGAAGGGGGTGAGGGAACCAAGGTTCTCGATGCGGTGCATCCCTACGCCATGTGGACCGTGGGCAAAGAGGGAATCTACTTCTTCACCGTACCCGACAAGAAGGGGCGCAGCGACCTTTCGATCTACGAATTCGCCACAGGCAAGACCCGGAAGATTCTGACCATCGAGCGGCCGCTCGGTCCTTTCTTCGCGGTCTCTCCCGACGACCGGACGATCCTCTACCCCCAAGTTGACGAGGCCGGCTCCGACCTGATGCTGGTGGAGAATTTCAGATAGCGCCCAGATAGCTAGACATAAACGCCCGTAGGCTTCCGCTATCCGGTCTGGCCAGCGTGGGGGGACGTCCTTGTAGAGATGAGCAGCGCCCCGATGCGAATGGAGGACTTCCGTTGAGGTTCACAGTCCGGCCGGGGCTATTTCGGTGAATGAAGGCTGGCCGCGTTCACCGTCTCTTGTGCCCGCCCGCGTTCGCGCACCTGGTCACGGATTCGACGGGCTTCTTCCCCGCTGAAGAACATCCGTAGGCGGCCACAATCTTCCAAGTCCGCCTGATTCCAGCTCGCACGCATGACGCCGAACGAAGAGTGCCGCAGCGTAGCAAGCAAAAGGTGGCCAGTCTCGTGTGCGATCAGGTTACCCAAGAGCGGTCCGTAACGGCGCGGCTCAACCTTCACCACCTGTTCCGCGCACTCCGCACAGACCGAAGCGAAGCGCCCGAATTCCCCGTCTTCACTGTACAACGCCACGCCGAACGTCGAGGACGAGTGCCGCCAGCGGTCAATCATGAGCTGGGAAACAATCCGTATCGCCACCCAGTCTTTGCTCAGCCTGCCTGGCAGGCAATCCGGGTACGTATTCACCTCCTCGGCAGCGCATGGGCAATCCACCCACTCCGCCTCGACGCCGGCTTCTCGGTAGATCAGCATCACCTCGCGCCTGGCTTCTTCCAGCTTTGTGATGGGAACCTTCGCGTAGTTATAGACGTACACCGTGATCCTCGGTGCTGTGCGATCTTCTTTTGCTTTTTGTGGCAGCTTGTCCTCGACCCGAACGATGTTGTAGACCCCAGCCCCGATTCTCGGAAGGGGTGCAGTTGTCTCCCTGGACGGCGTCTCGCCGAAGCAGTGCGCCGCCAGCAGCATGAAGCTCGCTGCAATGTGTCTTTTCGAAACCCGGTTCATTTGGCTCACCTGCGCGCGTTAGCGTGATGAGCCAAGT
This sequence comes from Bryobacterales bacterium, assembly GCA_016880505.1. GTDB lineage: Bacteria > Acidobacteriota > Terriglobia > Bryobacterales > Bryobacteraceae > JAEHDI01. The sequence continues at coordinate 2,092 of JAEHDI010000264.1, forward strand.
ATTGGTTCGGAGCGCCGGTAGCTCAATGCGCCGGCGCTCCTACGTTCATCTCTTGCTAGCCCCGCGTTGCTCTCCTCGCAACCCATTGATTCAATGATGGTTATACTTTGGTATCACCTGTGGATGAAGAACCGGCGGTCTTAGGAATCGGTGTTGTAATCGGGCCAGCGAGCTACACCCGTTCACCGGAGGGCGTGGCCGCTCGTGGTGCGCTTTTTTCCGTCTAAGGCCGATCCGGACGGCGGTACAATCGATCGGACAGAGATATCCCGATTCCGTTTTCCGAATTTCGAGCCGGCTATGGTCGGGCGCGCCATTTCGCACTACCAGATCCTCGAGAAGCTGGGCGAGGGTGGGATGGGTGTGGTGTACAAGGCCCGGGACACCCACCTCGACCGTTTCGTCGCCCTTAAGGTCCTGCCGCCGGAGAAAGTCGCCGATGCCGAGCGCAAAGGCCGGTTCGTACAGGAAGCCAAGGCAGCCTCGGCACTGAATCATCCGAACATCATCACCATCCATGACATCGACCAGGCCGACGGGATCGATTTCATGTCGATGGAACTGGTCGCCGGCAGGACGCTAGACCGGCTGATCCCCCGGCACGGGATGCGGCTGAATGAGGTACTCAAGTGCGCC
>JAEHDI010000265.1 GCA_016880505.1 Bryobacterales bacterium
CTACGAACACCTGTTCCGGCAGTTGGCGCGATACAAAATCAACGCCGCCGTCTTCGAATTTGAAGATAAGTTTCAGTACATGCGGCACCCTGTTCTTTCGGCTCCGGGGGCGTTGACTCACGAGCAGGTGAAGCAGCTTGTGCAGACTGCGAAGAAATATCACATCGAGATCGTGCCTCTTGTTCAGACTCTGGGGCACGTCAGCTTCATCGCAAAGCACCCTGAGTTCCTGCACCTGCGCGAAGTGCCTAAGAGCAACTGGCAGCTTTGTCCGCTGAAAGAAGGGACCTTCGGACTGATCCGGGAGATGCTCGACGAGCTGCTCGATGTTGTCGAGCCGGCGAAGTACGTCCACATCGGCGGGGACGAGGCGCGTGAGTTGGGTATGGGCCCGGAATGCCGTGCCAAGTGGGGCGACAAGGCGCCTGTGGAAAGCTACAAGCTCTGGCTCACATTCGTCTGCGATCTCCTGAAAAAGCGGGGCAAGACCGCCATCGTGTGGGATGACATGTTTCTGCGGCATTTCAATGCCGCCGACATGGCGCGCCTCCCCGACAACCTCATTTACATGCGCTGGGACTACGACGCTGGTAAGTTCCTCGACCGCGACAAACTGATCCTGAATCTCAAGTATCCGGTCTGGGTCGCGACGGCGGCGCAAACTATGACGCCGATCTTTCCCGATCAGCGTCTCCGTGTCTACAACAACGCCAATTTCATTCCGGACGCGGTTGCGCTCGGAGTCAAGGGAGTCCTGAACACCGCATGGGAAGACGAGGGAATCCACCCCGAGACGTACTGGATCGGATTCGTCTGTTCCGCCGAGTACTCCTGGTCCGGGAAGAAGCCCACGACGCAAGAGTTCGAAGCCAAGTTCTTTCCTCTGTTCTATGGCCCCAGGCAGACGGAACTCGCCGAAGCATACGACATTCTCTCGGAGAAAGGATTCATCCGCAGAGAAAGTGGCTGGACACGGGAATTCGAGGCGTTGGCTCTTCCGCCGCTTCCGGATGCTGCCTTTCGAGTCGACACCTCATGGGGGCAAAAGCATGCCTCCCTATTGGCGCAGGCGAAGCAGCGGCTACCCCGATATGAACGAGCGATCGAAATCATCAAGGCGAACCTGGCGCGCGATCCGGAGAACCCGTATAACCTCGAAGTGCTTCTGTTGTGCGCCCGCACCATGCTCCATTTCACGAAACTGGTGTTGAGCATCAGCGAGATCGACGAGAATCTTCAGGCGGCTATGCGCGATCACGAGAAGGGTGACGACCAGGCCGCGATCAATCGCTATCATCGGATCGGTCGAATCATCGACGACACGCGCCATGAGAAATCGGCGTTGTTCGACGAGACGGTCCGTGTCTGGGAGAAATCGACCTACCCGAAGGACTTTCGTCATGTCCCTGGAGGCAGGGACAAATTCGTGCATCAAATCGATCGCGACTTCTATTACGGCAACAAGACGATGGATCTGAGCTACATCTTTGAAGTTGAGGAGAAGTTGCCGCTTTTCGCATATCAGCAGAGTCTGTATCAGGTCATCGTGGACAACCTGAGGGGAGAACACCCGTGGGATTAGCAAAGGACGCAACGCTTGGAAAAGCTCGCAAGACTGCCGATGCCGGACCTGTCGGGCTGATCGGCTTGGGCCTCATGGGCCAGGGTATCGCTTCGTGTCTGCTGGCTTATGGCTTCCGCGTGATCGCCTACAACCGGACGGCGAGCCGGGCCAAGGCAAGCATCGACCATGTTTCCGCGGCCCTTCGTGAGATGGTGAAGCGCGGCCTGCGGACACCGGCTCAAGTGCGGGGTTGGCGCGATAGGTATGAACTCGCGGAATCCGTCGGAAAACTCGCTCCCTGCAGCTTTGTCGTCGAAACGGTCAAAGAAGATGTGGAACTGAAGCGCCGGATCTACGACGAGCTCGAGGCTGCCGTCAAAGCCGGCACCGTCATCTCGTCGAACACTTCCAGCATTCCCATCACGCTGCTTCAGGAGGGACGCCGCCGGCCGGAGCGGTTCATCGGGATGCATTGGGGCGAACCGGTGCAGGTCATGCGGTACCTGGAAATCATCCCGGGACAAGCCACAGCGCCGCGGGCTGTCCGCCTCGCACGGGAGATCGGAATCGCTTGCGGCAAGGATCCCACGGTGCTGAACACCGACATCCGAGGCTTCCTTTCGAACCGCATGATGTACGCAATGCTGCGCGAAGCGTTCCACCTGGTCGAGCATGAAATCGCCAGCCTCGAGGATGTCGATCGCTCGTTCCGTAACGATATCGGCTGGTGGGCCACCATCGCCGGTCCGTTCCGGTGGATGGACCTGACCGGAATA
>JAEHDI010000266.1 GCA_016880505.1 Bryobacterales bacterium
AGTATCGAGCATGGCGCGGCCGGGAGCAACAAGGGGAACGGCTATCTCCGACAGGCTCCTGAACTGCGCGATTTTTTCGGCTCTCACGTGTGCTCCGCAAACAGCGCCACTGGCTCGCCACTTCCACGGCGGAAGGCGATCGGGTGGCTCGACTCGCGATCAGGGAAGCCTAACTCCGGAGTTCCCGCCGATGACGGTCCACAGAGTTGAGCTATACTGCTTCTAACATCCACGGCAAGCCTGCATTGCTGCGGATATCCACTCTGAGGAGAATTCACATGCGAAGCAAAGGTTGTCTTCTGGCTGTGCTGGCGCTGAGTTTGCCGCTGGCCGCTCAGGATCCTGTCAAGGTCGATCCGAAACACTACAAAGTGGAGTTTGAGAATTCCGATGTGCGGGTGTTGCGGATCACTTACGGAGCCGGGGAGAAATCCGTGATGCATGAGCATCCCAACGCCGTGGCCGTCTTCTTGACTGACCAGAAAGTCAGGTTCACTTTTCCGGACGGCAAGACCGAGGATCTCCCAAGCAAGGCAGGCGAAACGCGGTGGACGGCGGGAGGGAAACACCTCCCGGAGAATACCGGCTCGAAGCGTATGGAGCTGGTGCTGGTCGAACTGAAGAAGTAAGCGGCCTATCTAGGGGGCTCGAGAAAATCGCTAAAAGGCCAAGACCCATCTCATAAGCCCTCGCGGCCGAATTCAGGGAAGTGGGCGCCCCATCCGTTGATGCTGTTTCCAAGCGGGCAGTGACCGAGGTATCACCGGGTTTCAAGCCAGCGCCGCACTTTCCGGTAACGCCGTTTATCGGCCAATCGCACAGTCTCCGAACAGTTTTCGACTGGCCGGTGATCCGGACAGGTGTCGGTCTTGATCCCGGTCAGCACCCTGCTACGTCTAGTCTGTTGATCGCAGAAATCCCCTTCGCCGGTTAGGTTCTTTCCTCAAGCGGCGGAAGTCCTACGAATGCTCGGTAGAGCAACAGGTCATAAGCGATCTTCAGAATCCCGGCAAGATAGAATGGAACACTGATCAGCGAAGGCCGCGCGAACAACATTCCTACAAACCACGGCGCGATGGACGCACCAGTCGTTCGCGCCACGCCGGTGATCCCCGCGGCCGCTGAGCGCTCCTGAGGAGGAACCACTCCCATCACATACGATTGCCGCGTCGGTACGTCCATCTGGCTGATGCTGAAACGCAAGAGCAAGACTGAGATCGCCAGCGGAAGGTTCGGCATCAGCGGGACGAGAATCAGCAACACGTTCGAAGGCAGATGAGTGAAGACCATCGTCTTCACGAGTCCGAAGCGCGAAGCAAGCCGGGAGGCTGCCAACGCGGAAATGCCAGCAAAGACATTCGCGCCGAAGAAGATCGCTCCGAGCGCGCCGGGATCCACGCCAAAACGAAGGTAGAACCAATAAGCAGCGAAGCTCTGGATGACGAAGCCGCCGCCAAATGCATCGAGGGCGAACAGGCCGGATAGCTTTAGAACCACCTTTCGCGAGTGCGCGAGCCCAGAGAGACTTGTCGTCAGCGTGGGAAAGGCGTCGTCCGCTTTGGGCGCTTTCACCTCGACGGCACGGGAGACACGGGCGAAGATGAGCGCCAGGAGCAACCCAACACAGGCATACAGAATCACCACGGTGCGGTATCCTTCTAATGCCTCCATTCTTCCTTTAACTACAACCGGAATCATGCCGCCGCAGAGGGCTCCGACGGCCGTTGCAAACGCGCCCGTAAGTGTATACCAGGCAAATGCCGCTGTCCTGCAACGGCCAGGAACGACGTGGGCGAGCGCGGCCTGTTCAATCGGCAGGAACGGACCTACCTCGTTGCCACTCGGACTCACGACTCCGATGATTCCGGCGATGACCAGCATCAAAAAGTTCCTTGTGGAAGCGAAAGCCAGACCCGCGCCAACCATGAGCAGGGCGCCAACCACCAGCATCCGGCGGCGGCCTATTCGGTCCGCGGCGGTTGTCAGGAACAGGGAAATGACCGTGTCTCCGACCAGCGTGAGCGTGAAAAGCAGCCCAGTCTGCGACTCACTGAGCCCCAGCCCAGTAAGGTAGAACGCCAGAATCACGGACAGCGCGCCGTATGCGAAGAGGCGGACAAAGCGAGTCAGGAAAAGCAGCCCTGCGTCGTGAGTCAGGTTTCGGAGTAGATTTCCGTACAGGGTACGATTCCCCCTGCGGCGCTTCACTGCACCTCGTAGATCCGAATCTCAGCGGGACGTGTTCCGTCCCGCCGTCCCGCCACGAATAGCCGTCGAAGGTCTGGGGAGAACCATCCGGTGCGCGCTCCCTTCGCAGTACCGATCTTGGCGAGTTCATTGTAGTGATCAACCGTCAGTTGTTGGAAGACGGAAATCGCGCCCTCTCCACCAATCGCGTAGATACGCTTGCGGGCCGAATCATAGAACACGTCGTCGCAGTCCCCGACGGCGCCAACGGTCTCCACAACTTCTCCATTGAGCGTATCCAGTACGACCATACGAGCGGGACTCCGGCAGACTACAAACATCCTGTGATCCGCCCACATGTTGCGCGTGCCGCGAATGGACCCGCGCAGCCGGCTTGGAGACTTCCACGTCACGGCGGAGGCCGCGGCGCTGCGCGACGCTTTGGAGATCGCCCGCCTGCGGTTCGACTCGGTCTACGTGATTACTCCGGCACATAATCCGATCGGGCCGTTCGACGTACGCGGCGCC
>JAEHDI010000029.1 GCA_016880505.1 Bryobacterales bacterium
AATCCGCGAACGGTTCCGTCGATACCGGGGATTGAGTTAACCGCGCTCTGCCATCCGGCGCGGACCGTTTCGGGTGACTACTACGACTACCTTCCACTGCTCGACTCGAAAGTGGCGCTGGCGATCGGCGACGTGGCCGGCAAGGGAATTTCCGCGGCGCTACTGATGGCGACAGTGCAATCTTCTCTGCGAACACAGATCCGTGCGTGCCTGGAGGCGGCGACGACGGCGGCAGCAGCGGTCGCGCCGGGCGGGGGAAACGGCCACGCGGCACTCCTTACCTCAACGCTGGTGTCGCAACTGAACCAGCAGCTTTACAGCTTTACTTCCGCCGAGAAATTCGCGACGTTCTACTTCGGCATCTACGACGGTCAGGGAGGCATGCTCACATACACAAACGCTGGACATCCGCCGCCGATCGTGATCCGAGACGGCGAGGTTCAGCGCCTGGAGACGAACGGTATGGTGGTGGGTGCTTTTCCGTTCGCCGAGTACGACGAAAGCCGGATTCAGCTCGGGAGCGGCGACCTGCTGGTCTGTTTCACCGACGGCATCACCGAACCGGAGAATGAATACGGCGAGATGTTCGGCGAAGACGGCCTGATCGACGTGCTCCTCAAGAATGCGTGGCGAAGGCCTGAAGATATCATCACGTCGGTGATCGCGGCCGTGCACGAATGGACGAATTCACCCGAGTTGCAGGACGACATGACGCTGCTGCTCGCGAAGAGGAAGTAAGAGGGCAATGAGCCGGGTGACGCGGCGGCTGGGATACGTCGGGCTGGTAATCCTCTGCACCCTCCTGGTGGGGACCGTAGGCTACATCGTCATTGAAGACTATCCTCCGTTCGACGCCTTCTACATGACGCTGATCACGATGACGACGGTCGGCTACCGGGAGGTGCACGATTTAAGTACGCAAGGACGAGTCTTCAACTCCGTCATGATCTTTTTCGGCGTCACGACGATGTTCTTCGCCATCGGAATGATGACCCAGACCATCATCGAGCTGGAACTGGCGGAGTTCTTCGGGAAGCGGCGGGTCAAGCGCATGATCGACAAACTCGAGAATCACTATATTGTGTGCGGTTTCGGGCGAGTAGGACGAAACGCCTCTCTGGAACTGAATCAGTCCGGGGCGCCTTTCGTGGTGATAGACAAGAACCCTGAGCGGGTTGAATCCGCGATCCGCGCCGGGATGCTGGCGGTACAGGCGGACTCGACTCGCGACCAAACGTTGCGGGATGTGGGCATTGCGCGCGCCCGCGGGCTCGTCGCTGCGCTGGCGACGGACGCCGACAACCTGTTTGTCATTCTTTCCGCCCGAAATCTGAACCCGATGCTGAACGTCGCGGCACGGGTGGACGAGGAGGAAGCGGAGGAGAAACTCCGCCGCGCGGGCGCGGACGTAGTTTTCGCGCCGTACTCGAATGCCGGGCACCAACTGGCGCAGGCGCTTCTCCGCCCGCATGTCTTCCGGTTCCTCGACTTCACCAGCAGGAGCATCGGGCTTGATGTCGCCATCGAACAGGTGAGGGTCGCGGAGCAGAGCGAATTCGCCTCCAAGACCCTGAAGCAGATGCAGATTCGCCGTGACGTCGGGGTGATTGTGCTGGCTATCCGCCGGGCAGACGGAAGCATGCTGTTCAACCCGCCGGCAGAAGCAGAGATCAATGGAGGCGACTTCCTGATCGTGATGGGCGAGCCGCCGGGGTTGCGCCGGCTGGAGTTGCTGATGGCGGGGGTACAGTCATGAAGGTCCTGACAGCGGCGCAGATGCGCGAGGTGGACCGGCGCACGATGGAGTTGGGCATCCCCGGTTTGATTCTGATGGAGAACGCGGGGCACCGCGTCGTGGAGTTTCTTCAGGAAACCTTCGCTCCGCTGGCGAGCCACCGGATCGTGATTCTGTGCGGCAAAGGCAATAACGGCGGCGATGGGTTTGTCGTCGGGCGGCAGATCCATACGCGTTTCCGGCCGCGCTCACTGGATGTTGTGCTCGCGAGCGAACCCGAAGAACTACGCGGGGACGCCGCGGAAAACCTTCGCATGCTCCGGGTTTGCGGTTGTCCGGTGGCGATGGAGATCACGCCGGGGATGCGCGAAGCCACAATCGTGGTGGACGCGCTGCTCGGGACAGGGCTGAAGGGCGCCGCTGCCGGCCGGATGCTCGAACTCATTCGCGAGATCAATACAGGCTTCCCGCATGCGACGATCGTGGCTCTAGACCTTCCGTCAGGGCTGGACAGCGACAGTGGCGTGGTTCCGGGGGAGGCGGTGAAAGCGGAGCACACGATCACCTTCACCGCTCCGAAGGCGGCGCAGGTGCTGCCTCCGGCGTGCGACTACGTGGGCGAACTGCGAGTTTCTCCGATCGGCAGTCCGCCGGAGCTGTATGAGAACGACGCATCGATTCTTCTGTCGCTTGTGGGACCGCCGCTCTTCCGGGATCTTTTCGGACTCCGGGAGCCGGGCGCGCACAAGGGCGATTTCGGGCACGTTCTCGTCATCGGGGGATCGCGCGGCAAGACAGGTGCGGCGGCGATGGCAGGGTTGGCGGCGCTTCGAGCGGGAGCAGGCCTGGTAACGGTCGCTTCGGCCGAATCGGCGATTCCTGTGATCGCCTCGCACGCACCGGAATTGATGACGGAACCGTTGCCGGAGACCGAAACGGGTGCAATCTCACTCCGCGCGTTCGATTACGAGCGACTCGCAGGCCTCGTTCGCGGCAAGGAGGTGGTGGCACTCGGGCCGGGTCTTGGTACCCATCCGGAGACCGTAGCCGTAGTGCAGCGGCTGGTTGAAGAGGT
>JAEHDI010000267.1 GCA_016880505.1 Bryobacterales bacterium
AGGTCGAGGGATCGAAGCTGCACTACCTCACGGCGGGTCGCGGCCTATGTTGCCAAAAATGATCCTCCTCAAGACTTGCTTTCGACGCTTGAAAGAGCTGCTGCCCGAGCCAGCCTGATATTCGAATCGGTATAAACGCGCTCCGTGGATGCGAGAAGATGACCGAGTCTGACACATCGAAAAATGACGTTCCTCTGGAGGCTTCACTACCAGAGGGCGCGGTTTCCCTGGAATCGATCCTCTGCACGGAGGAGTTGCGTCGTCGCCCATGGCGTCCGCCCGATTTCGGGAGGGAGAACCGCGCGCTCGTGGCGCTGGCCAGCGCGCTGGCCGACTCGCCGCGTACCATTCTTCAGACACTGGCCGAGACGATCCTGGAGGTCACCCAGTCCGACTCAGCTGGCCTCAGTTTGCTGACGACGGATGATGGGGGGAAGAGGTTCTATTGGCCGGCCATCGCCGGCATATGGAAACCGCACATCGGCGGCGGGACCCCGCGCAATTTCGGTCCCTGCGGAGACGTGCTCGATCGTAACATTCCACTGTTGTTCCGGCACTTCGAGCGGCGTTACCCCTATCTCCTACCAGTCATGCCTCCGGCAGCAGAGTGCCTGCTGGTTCCGTTTTACGTTGGAGGCAAAGCAGTCGGGACGATATGGGCGATCACGCACGATGATCGTCGCAAGTTCGACGCGGAAGACGAGCGGCTCATGAGTTTCCTGGGGCAATTCGCCTCCTTGGCGTATCAAACTCTGGTTTCAATCGACGACCTCAAATTCCAAATCGCCGAGCGCGAAAAGGCGGAATCAGCGCTGCGTGAACTAACCCATGCGCTGGAGACGCGAGTTCGAGTTAGGACTGAAGAGCTGGAACAGGAGATTGCCGAGCGCAAGCGGGCAGAGGAAGAGTTGCGGCGAAGCGAGGCCTACTTAGCGGAAGCACAACGGCGGTTCGAGGGTATTCTCGACATCGCCGAAGACGCGATCGTCTCGGTGGATTCCAATCAGCGCATTGTCCTATTCAATCAAGGTGCAGAGAAAGTGTTCGGCTATGTTGCGGATGACGTCCTCGGCCAACCGCTCGACATTCTCCTGCCGCAACGATTCGCTCCGGCGCACCGGGGACACATCGAGGCGTTCGCAAAAGCCCCGGAAGTGTCGCGCTTGATGGGACAACGCCGGGAAGTCTTTGGCCGCCGAAAGGATGGCGGCGAGTTTCCGGCCGAGGCTTCCATTTCCAAACTCGACCTTGGCGGCGAGCTGGTGTTCACAGTCATCCTGCGCAACATCACCGAACGCAAGCGGGCCGAGCAACGCCTCGTGGCTCAACACACAGTTACACAGATGCTAGCGGAGGCAGCTACTCTCGAAGAAGCCACGCCAAAAATACTGCAGGCCGTGTGCGAGTGCCTGGTATGGGACCTGGGCGAACTATGGCGCATTGACCGGGCGGCGGGGGTGCTCCGCTGCGTCGAGGTGTGGCACAAAGAATCCATAGAGGCCCCGCAGTTTAAGGCTTCGAGCCACGACAGGACTTTCATGCCCGGGATAGGGCTGCCGGGCAGAGTCTGGTCCAGCCGTGAACCCGCCTACATTCCCGATGTCGTCCAGGATTCTAATTTTCCGCGCGCGTCCATCGCCGCGGGCGAAGGATTGCACGCGGCCTTCGCTTTTCCCATCCTGCTCGGCAGCGAAGTCGTTGGGGTGATGGACTTCTTCAGCCAGGAGATCAGGCGGCCCGATCAGGACCTGCTCGACACGATGACGACCATCGGCAGCCAGATAGGCCAGTTCATCGAGCGCAAGCGGGCGGAAGAGGAGCTACGGCGAAGCGAGGCCTATTTGGCTGAAGCGCAGCGATTAAGTCGCACCGGCAGTTTTGGATGGAATGTTTCCAGCGGAGAGCTATTCTGGTCTGAGGAGACGTTTTGCATTCTTGGGTACGACCAAGGCACGAAGCCGACTCTGGAGCTGGTATTCCAACGAGTCCATCCGGAAGACCTTTCCTTTGTGCAAGAGACAATCGACCGCGCGTCACGCGACGGGACGGATCTGAATTTTGAGCATCGATTGCTGATGCCGGACGGATCGGTCAAGCATGTTCACGTGGTGGCGCATGCGATCAGAAATGAAACTGACGCAATCGAGTTTGTCGGGGCGTCGTCGGACATCACCGCAGCGAAGAAGGCGGAGGACCGGATCCGGCAAGACGAACGAGAGGTCCGGGAGATCGTCGAGGCCATTCCTGCGCTGATCCTTGTCTTGACACCGGATGGGAGTCCCCTGTATGCGAATGAGAGATTGCTCGAGTACACCGGTCTCACGCCGGAAGATGTTCAGGCGGGGGACTTCCGTGAGCGTGTCTTTCATCCGTCCGACGTGGAAAGGCTACGCGACGAACGCCAGGAGGCGCTAGCACGCGGAGTCCCGTTTCAATTGGAACAACGAGCACGCGCGAAAGACGGCCGGTATCGTTGGTTTCTCATCCATTTCAACCCGCTACGCGACGAACACGCACGCATCCTTCGGTGGTACGCGACGGGGACCGACATCGACGATCGGAAACAGGCAGAAGAGCGGGTTCGAAACGAGAACCTGGCGCTCCGCGAAGAAATTGACAAGACCTCAATGTTCGAGGAGATCGTGGGCGCCTCGCCCATCCTGCGAGCGGTCCTGGCGCGCGTCGCCAAGGTCGCCCCGACCGACTCGACCGTGCTCATCACCGGGGAAACCGGGACGGGCCAGGAACTCATCGCCAGGGCCATCCACAAACGGTCGCCGCGGGCCTCGAGAGCATTCGTCAGTGTGAACTGCGCCGCGGTCCCGCCTGCCTTGATCGCCTCCGAATTGTTTGGTCATGAGAAAGGGGCATTCACCGGAGCCCTGCAGCGGCGACTGGGCCGCTTCGAACTAGCCGAAGGCGGGACGCTCTTCCTGGATGAAATCGGGGAGCTTCCTTCGGAAACTCAGATTGCCCTCTTGCGGGTGCTGCAAGAGCGCGAATTTGAACGGGTTGGAGGCAGGCACGCGATTCGCGCGGATGTCCGGGTCATCGCGGCCGCGAATCGGGACATGCAGGCGGCCATCGCGGCCGGCGCCTTTCGGAGCGACCTGTTTTACCGGCTGAATGTCTTCCCCATCGAGATGCCGCCCCTACGGGACCGCCCAGAGGACATCCACCTGCTGGTCGAGTACTTCGTGGATCGCTATGCCAGGAAAGTGGGGAAGAAGATCCGGGGCATCGAGAAGAAGACGCTGGAGCTGCTCAAGGCGTACCCCTGGCCTGGGAACATCCGCGAGCTCCAGAACGTGATTGAACGGTCGGGTATCGTCTGTGAGACGGAGACCATCTCGGTGGATGAGAGCTGGCTTTCTCGACAGACTCTTCCACCCCAGTCGGCAAGCCTGGCGCTCTTTAAGAGGCCGGTGACTGAGGAGAAAGCCATAATCGAGGCTGCCCTGGCCGCAACCCGCGGCCGCGTGTCCGGCCCGTCCGGCGCGGCTGCCAAGCTCG
>JAEHDI010000268.1 GCA_016880505.1 Bryobacterales bacterium
CATCTACGAAGCCCAGAAGTTAACGCTCATGCCACGCGCAGGTATTGCCATCCGGGTCAACGACAAGACGGCGTTCCGCGCCGGCTTTGCCCGCTACGTCATTCCGCCCGTGCTCATCCAGAACACGCTGGCGAGCAACGTCCTCCCGATGTTCGGCTTCAGCGCACGGACCGATGTGGCCCCGGCCATTAACGGCATCCCACAGGCGCGCCTGAGTAATCCGTTCCCGTCGGACTATCCGCTTATCATGCCGCTCGAAAAATCGCTGGGCCGCTACACCAACCTCGGCGATCCCGCCTGGTTCTACAAACAGGATATGCGCACGGGAGTGAACGACCGCGTGAACTTCTCGATCCAACGCCAGTTGCCGTACCAGATCCACTTCGACGGGACGTGGTTCATGAACTTCGGCCACGACCTGCCATATACGAGGTTGCTCAACCAGACGGATCCAAACCTCAGCTACACGCATAAAGCGGCCTTGAACGCCACGGTGCCGAATCCGTTCTACCAGATCCTGACGCGGGAAAAGTTCCCTGGCTCGCTGCGCAATCTGAAGACGGTGACCGTCGGCAGGCTGCTCAGCCCCTACCCGCAATACGGCTCGATCGAGCAGCGATTCAGCGATGGGGTGCTGAACCGGTACAAGGCCCTACAGTTGCGCGTGCAGAGGTCCTACAGCGGAGGCAGCAGCTTCCTGTTCGCGTACAACTACAACCAAGAGAAGAACTACGAGTTCTTCAACTCGGACGACCAGTTCATCAACAAGTTCACCTTCATCGCCGGAACGATGCCCCGGCATCGCGTAAGCGCCGCAGGTTCCTATGACCTTCCGTTCGGCAAGGGACGGGCGCATCTGAACAACCTGCACCCCGTTCTGAACGCGATCGTGGGTGGATGGCAGACCAGCCATCTGCTAATGTTGAGCTCCGGTGCAAACCTGCGGTTCGGGGCGATGCTTACAGACGGTTCCAGCCCGGAACTGGACGACCGAACGCCACAGAAAATGTTCGACACCTCGAAGTTCAAGCAACTCCCCCCATACACCAGGCGGGAGAACCCGTGGAGTTATCCGGGCGTGAATGGCCATAAGAACTGGAATCTCGACTCGACGCTGACCAAGACCTTCCCGATTAAGGAACGCTTGGACATGGAGTTCCGCTTCGAGATGTACAACAGCCCCAACGGTTTCGTCTGGGCAGATCCGAACATGACTGTCACCAGCTCGCTGTTCGGCCGGAGCACCAACCAGGTGAACCGCGGACGCGAGTGCCAGTACTCGCTGCGGCTGTTGTTCTGACGCGCCGCTGGGGGTGGGGCAGGCTTCAGCCCTCGCGGATAGCATTGCCCCGCCCCCGCCCGATTCCTTTATCTGGGCCGTGCCGGTTCCTGGGCATCGGCCGCGCTATCGGGGCTCTAAGCGACGACTCCAGCGGCTAGACTCGCGAGACGCTTACTTTCGCGCTCGGACGGAGCGGCCGAGGGTGGTGTCCCAGCGGGGGTCGCCCTGGGGCCGATGGTTGCGAGCAAGTTTGGAGTCCGCGCCATGAATGGGGATATTCCCAGTCTATTTTCTCTGCCGTGCGAATAGACTGGAAGGAATGTCGGCTTTCTACCAGGCTTCGGTCACAGAATTCCTAGCACACGAAGAGGATTTGATCATCGGCCGCCAATCCGCTGTGACGAGGCTAGGCCTGACCGAACTGACCGCTGAACAACTGGAAGCTTGGCGCCAACAGGTGGCGATCCTACGCACGGCGCTCAGTCGGCCTTTCGCCCGAAACTGGCACTTGGTGTTGGAATACCCGATCCCGAGGCGTGGCAAAAGGATTGACGCCGTCATTCTCGCCAAGGATCTGATCTTGGTGATCGAGTTCAAGTGCGGCGCTCGACAGTATGATCGCGACGCTCGAGTCCAGGTGGAGGACTACTGCCTGGATCTGCGGGACTTTCACCGAGGAAGCTACAACCGAACATTGGTTCCCGTCCTGGTCGCGACGAAAGCCAAAGAACAGATGCCGCCTTCAGACGAAGTAACCGATTCCGTAGCTCCCGTCTGGCTTGCTAACGCGGACTCGCTCGGCCAGGTGCTCAAACAGACAGTCACCAAGTACCAATCGCCGAATCCTGAGCCTATCGATGCCAGTCGATGGAACGCGGCGGAGTACGTGCCAACACCGACCATCGTGGAGGCAGCACGAGTCCTCTATGAAGGGCAAAATGTTCGTGAGATCTCGAGATGCCACGCGGGTGCGGAGAACCTCACGAAAACGAGTGCGGCGGTCATGCTGGCCATCCAACGCGCGCGCCAAGAGGAGCGTAAGCTCATTTGCTTCGTGACAGGTGTGCCGGGTGCAGGCAAGACCCTCGCCGGGCTGAACATCGTTCACAACAGACAGTTGCGCGAAGGTTCGCTTGGTGTGTTCCTCTCGGGCAACGGCCCTCTCGTCAAAGTTCTCTCGGAGGCACTCGCTCGCGACCATTGCGAACGGACCCGGCATTCGATCGCCGAATCGCGCCGCAAGGTTTCGACGTTCATTCACAACGTACACCGCTTCATCGACGCGCACTTCGCCTCGTCAACTCCACCGTTCGATCGGGTCGTCATATTTGATGAAGCGCAACGAGCCTGGAATCGTGAGCAGTCCCTGAGGAAATTCAAGCGCGACCGGTCTGAACCGGAGATCATGTTGGACATCATGAATCGGCATGATGGGTGGGCAGTCATCGTGGCATTAGTTGGCAGCGGGCAAGAAATCAACACCGGAGAAGCGGGCCTCGCTGAATGGGGGAGAGCCTTGGCAACTCGTTCCCGGCATTGGAGCGTGCTGGTATCTCCACACGTGGTCAACGGCGAACCCGCGGATAACGGCGACCTGCTCTTCGAGACACCACCCGGTGACATCCACCTCCTGGAGGATGACGCGCTGCACCTGGGCGTCTCATTGCGGTCCTACAAGGCTCAGGCTGTGTCGGAGTTTGTTGCGCACTTGCTGGCGCAGCAGCCCGAGGATGCTCGATCGGCTCTGGCTTCTTGCCCCGAATTCCCCATCGTGATGACCCGGGACTTTGAGAGGGCACGGGAGTGGCTAAGATGCCGACAGCGTGGCTCGCGAAGAACCGGCTTGGTTGCCAGCAGCGGCGGCCGCCGGTTGAGAGCCCACGGCCTCGACGTTCGATCAGAACTGGACGTTGAAAATTGGTTCCTCAATCCAAGTTCCGATGTCCGCTCGTCCTACTATCTCGAGACACCGGCGACAGAGTTTGGCATTCAGGGACTCGAGTTGGACTGGACCGGACTTTGCTGGGACATCGATCTTGTACCCAACAGTGCTGACTGGCAAATCCAGGCCTTTAAGGGAACGCGGTGGCAAACCGTGCGCGACGCCACAAGGCGCCGGTACGTGCTGAACAAGTACCGGGTTTTGCTGACTCGAGCCCGTGAGGGAACGGTCATCTGGGTGCCGAGGGGCAACTCCGCCGACGAGACGCGGCCGGTTTCGGCTTACGAGTCGATTGCGGAGTACCTCATGTTGTGCGGCCTAACTGCGATCTGAACGCGGAGGTGCATAGCCCGACCTTACTTTCGCGCTCGGACGGAGCGGCCGAGGGTGGCGTCCCAGCGGGGGTCGCCCTGGGGACGATAGTTGCCGAGCTTGTCCCAGTCCTCGCGGGTAATGCCGTTGAGGTCCCAGACCACGCGGCCATCGCGGACGGTCAACTCGGCGACCAGCTTTTCAGTGCCCTTCATCCGTGCGCCGTGGACGTCCACGAAACCGAATGAGCCTTTCTCGAGGCGCAGGACGGCGATGTCGGCCACCGCGCCGGCGGAGAGGTGCCCGAGTTCCTCACGGCGGATCTCGCGAGCCGGGTTCCAAGTGGAGCGGAGAATGACGTTGTCGAGAGCGACGCCCATATTCAGGAACTTCGACATCACGTTCAGCATGTCCTTCATGCCAGCGTTCATGCTATTGATGTGCAGGTCAGTGGAAATCGAATCGGCGAGGAATCCCTGCCGGATGGCGGGAACGGCTTGACGGAACACGAAGCTGCCCGCTCCGTGGCCGGCGTCGAAGATGACGCCGCGCTTGCGCGCTTCGAAGAGGTAGGGGCGGACTTTGCCGTGACCGTCGAGCATCGGAACCGCGGCCAGGTAGGTATGGGTGTAAATATCGCCGGCACGGAGTTTCTTCAGCACGAGGTCTTCGAAAGGCCGCTCGGCAGTGAATGCACCGAAGTCCACCATCACGGGCATGTCAGCCAGTTTGCCAGCCTCGACGGCGCGATCGACGGCGGTCCACTCCGGTGCACGGAAGTGCGCGGTCTTGATGCCAACCACAAATTCCCGATTCTGCTTCGCTGCCTCCGCCGTGGCCTTTGC
>JAEHDI010000269.1 GCA_016880505.1 Bryobacterales bacterium
AGCAGCCTCCGTGGCCGCGGTATCGCAAAGTATTCGAGCTTTACGGGAAGTCCGACCGGCTTGCGGAGGTTGACGGATTCGGGCCGTTCCCAGGCCCGGGCGAGTGCACCAACGCCGGCGTCTACCTTCGGAAGAAGATTTATCCGATTCTCGAGCGGTGGCTCGGTATTGCGGTCCCGCCGGCCGAGTTCCACAGCCCACTACCCGAGAAGGAACTCATGTGCCTGACGCCGCAGGCGGCGGTGGAGCGGAGTCCGAAGACCGGTGCGGAAATCGCTCAGGGGATGGCGCGGCAGCGCCTGGACGCTTCTCGTACACGGTTCGCTTCCCTTCCCGCCGGGGAGCGGTTTCGCGAGCTGCGGGCCGCGCTGCGGGCGAAGCTGGGCGACATCGACCCGCCACAACAACCCGCCGCAAAGACAGTCTGGACGAAGGGCCGGCCGGGCCTCGCGATGGAGGCGGTCGCGATCGATACCGAGCCTGGCATCATGATCCCGCTGCTTCTGTTGAAGCCAGCGGCGTCCACGGGGCGCCTTCCGGTAGTGCTCGCGCTCTCGCAAGCAGGGAAGGGAGCGTTCCTTGCCGGCCGCGGCGGAGAGCTCCGCACGCTGCTGCGGGCGGGCATTGCCGTCTGCCTTCCCGACGTTCGCGGGACGGGTGAAGCGGCGTGGACCTCGAGCCGGGGGCCATCCGCGATGACGCTGGCGGCGAACGAAATGATGCTCGGAGGTACGATGCTAGCCGGCCAGATCAAGGACGTGCGAGCGGTACTTGCGTGGCTGTCCGGCAGAGCGGATGTCGATCGGACGCGCATGGCCCTGTGGGGAGAATCGTTCGCCGGAATGAACCCTTCCGGCCCGATGCTCGACCAGAGCGCGATGCAGCAACCAGACCCGCAAGTGCCGATGCAGGCCGAGCCGCTCGGTGGCTTGCTTGCGCTGATGACGGCGCTGTACGAAGACGGCGTGCAGGGTGTGGCGGTGCGCCGTGAGCTGGACTCGTACCTCTCGGTACTGGCCGACCGCTTTTGCTATGTGCCGCAGGACGCGATTGTGCCGGGCATCCTGGAGATCGCCGACCTGCCGGATATCGCAGCGGCGCTCGGCCCGCGCGGCGTTCGGCTCGAAGCCCCGGTGGATGGGCGCAACCGTGCAGCCAGCGTCGAGACAAAGGCGGAATCGAGTCTCGCCGAATGGCTTTCAGATCGATTACGTGCGCGATGAGTGTATGGTATAAGAATAGATTGCGGGGTGGCGCCACGGCGTCACACTCCGCCGTGGGCGCGTAGCTCAATTGGCAGAGCAACTGACTCTTAATCAGTAGGTTGAAGGTTCGATTCCTTCCGCGCTCACCACGAAAATCGACCCCAAGGCTCTACGCCAAAAACGGGGGCAAGCCCCGATCCCATCCCATGCACCGTCCCTGGGTCAAATCTCCGGCGAGCTATGACCGCGTGGACGTGACGGAGTACGCCAAACGCAAGCTCGCCCCCCGCGGCATCGAGGAGAAAGTGCGCGTCGAGGAGGAAGTGACCGCCCTTCTGGAAATCGGGCCGAACGTTCCTGGCTTCCAGATTTCAGCGCAGTTCCTGGAGTAGGCGCCACGCCCCCAAGAAACACCGAAACCCGCTACCGGCAAGACAGGGCGTTGCCGGCGCCTCCGAATTCGTATGCGCCGATGTCGATCACCCCTGCTGGAATCCGCTGCTCACCACACGCCGGGTCCAGATATTCGTCAAAGGGCTTTAGCGGATAGCCATTGGCCGAGCCCGGTGAACTACCCTCGTCGATTGCGGGGGATCCCGGCGTCAGATGATAGTCGAAGTTGTTCACGTCCACGAACAGCGGGTCGCCGACGAAGTTGGTTGTGGCGAGGGAGTCCGTACGGTTGGTGACAGTGCCCGGCCCATAGAAGATGTTGTTCACTAGGACTGGCGGCGTCGGTCCCGCCGGACGCACGTACACGAAGGTCCCGCCTGTGGGCCTTTGATTCACAAAAGTGTTGTTCACCACGTAGAGGTCCGTGCCCGGATTGGACGACGCTGTGATCCCCTCCTCCAGATACGTCAGCAGCGTGCTGTTCTCGGTCTCGGGCCCCTGCTGAATGAGGTTGCCGATGACGTAGGTGGTCCCGCCGTTCGGCACGTCGATCTCATAGCTTCCCGTGCCGTTTTCGCCGGTGATGCGGTTGTAGAGGATATAGTTCACCGCCGCCCGTGTCTTCACGAGGTGGCCCGTCACGCTGTTGTGGGAATAGTTGTACCGAAAAA
>JAEHDI010000270.1 GCA_016880505.1 Bryobacterales bacterium
CAGCAATTCGCTCTCATTCCCTTCACGATTCGTCTGGTCGTTCAACCGGTTTCCTTGCGCGTCGTCCACCCAGTACAGATCCTGCACCCCGGGAGCATTGAGGGAGGTTGGAGGAGTCGCAAAACTGACGGGGCCGTATTTTTTCACCAAGTCTCCGACCAAAGCCTGCTGTGCCGGCGCCGTCTCTTTGGTAAACATGATAAAGCGGTTGATCTTGGCGACGACCGGCTCGTTCGGTGGCATCGTGAGCGTAAGGTAGATCTTTTCAGCACCCGGAGGCACTCCGCTGTTGCGTACCAGCACCTGGTTGACCGCATAGAGTCCATAGGTCAGCGGCGCGGGGAGGACATCGTATTTGATCGTCTCCGGCTTCAGTTGCATGCCCCGCCCTTGTAGCACCGCAGCGGCCTCCTTCGCCGGCATGCCTAGTTTGATGCCCAACACGTCATGCTTACCGACGTTCTTCGCGATGGCTGCCGTCGCCTGCGGCGTGCAGCAGTCGCCGGGCTTGTCGGCCTGTCCGACAGCGCTTGGCGCAGGCATCTGGGCGGGAGCCGCTTGCGGCTCGGGCGTTGGCTGTTGCGATTGCTGTGGTGACGGTTGTGGAGGGGGCGCCTGCCGGCGTCGCGGTTGCGACGGCTGCGGCTGTTCAGACTGCTCCTGGGTCGCCTTTTTCATCTTCTCGATGTGTTCTTGCTCCGCCTGCTCGGCAGCCCGCAACATTTTCTCCAAGAAATCGTCCGCGGCCAGCGTGCGGCCGGCGAGCAGCAGGAGTCCGGCAGATCCAACTGCCATGAGGGCCATGCGCTTCACGAAAATGGATTGGCGCGTCATTGTCTCCTCCTTGTCATCCAGACCACCGTTCTTGCAATCCTACAGCTTCGGCTTCTCCTGTTGCTTGGCCTTCTCAAGCTCTTGCTTGTGCTGGCCTTCGGCAATCTCTTGCTTCCACTTCAGCGTGGCCTCCCCCGCGCGTCTGGCGAAGGGCAGACTGACGATGCCGACGATCATTCGGCTGTACAGCTCCGGCAATTCGCTATTCATAAAACTCACGGTCACAGCGGTGTAATTCGACTGGCACCACTTATAATCGGCGGAAGCAAAAGTCATGGCCGGCGGGGACTCGACGTTCATCTCGCTGCCGCACGACGATAAGGGATCGGTCATCCCAACACGAGGAGGGAGGGTGGCTGGACGGCCCTGTTCATCCATCAGCCACAAGAGGCTTACGATTTGGCTCTCGTCGGTGGTGGTCGGTTTCCCATACGTCGCGCGACTCTCTTTCCCGTATTTCTCGCGCACCGAGGCCAGCAGCGTCTTTTTTGGAATGCCTTTATCGGGGAAGAAATGCTCGCGATCGATCCGCCACACCGCCTGTTTGTTCGGCGGCAACGTGACGTAGACCGTCATAATATCGGCCTCATCGCCCATCGCGATGGTTTGCTTCGGGGCAGACTGAAAGGATGAGATGACCTGCTTCTCGATCGTCGGAAGATTGATTGACGTGACCTGAATTGGGTTTTTGGGTATCTGCGCCTGGAGTTTTGCATAAGCCTCCCGCGCCGGCATGCCGAGTTGGATGCCGAGAATATCGGGCATTCCGGCTGCCGCCGTGCCGGCAATAAAGACAACAAGCGCTGCGAAAGCACCGATGCAACTGCGCGGTGATAATCTCATGCTCTCCTCCCTTTCACTTTAGGGGTGACAGGCTTCTATATTGGCCAGCACTCGCTATTTTGACTTTTTCATGTTTCCGATGAAACC
>JAEHDI010000271.1 GCA_016880505.1 Bryobacterales bacterium
CAGCTCGGCAACCTGCTCCATCGCGCCAGGAGCCGAGAGCATGTACGACTCCTCGAGAAAGTGCTTCAGATGCGGATGCCCGAGGATCTCTACCCTTTCGTTCGGCGGAAGGGCCTCCAACCAGTCGGCGATAAAGTCGAGAATGTAACCGTCATAGGCCACGCCCTCGGTGTATCCGGTTTTCCGGAAGTCGAGAATCGCACCCATGATCGCCTGGATACGTTGATTGAGACCGGCTCGGGCCGGATGTCCGGCCGCGGCGGCAGCAAGGGCCGCTCCGACCGTACCGATCAGTGGGATATTGTGCAGCCAGCGAGGAACATCGGGCTGTGAGAGAAGATCCTGCCTGGTGCGGATGCCGCGGTAGTGGGAGTCTGATGCCGACGCTACTTCTTCAACGTGCCGGACGCAGGCGCCGCGAAGTTTTTCGCGTAGCTCCGCGTCCGGCCAGCGCCATCTTTTCAGCGCGCTCCACAGCAGCCGGCCGGCATGGCCCGCCCCCAGGTCCGGCTGCTGATACTGCCGGAACTTCGGCCATTCCGACAGAGCCTCCAGATCTCGGGCGGCCAGCCGGACATATTCCGGGTTGCCGAACCATTCCGCCGCCCAGCCTAGCGAGTTCACACGTTCCTCCAGTTCCCACAACAGCCAGACCGTCCACGGATAGTCCGAAATCGTGGGCACCGGAACGGAAGGGAGAACAGCGCTCCGGAGCGGCAACGGGAAAGCCAGCCGCCTGCGAATCCGATAGTAATCGACAACGAGGCGCTGCCGTCCCACGTAGCTCGCCGCGCGCCGGCGCATCTCCGCTTCGATCCCGTTCCGGCCGGACAGCGGGCTCGCAATAAGCGGCCTCGCAACCGGCAGTGCGGATGCAAGACCGGCGGGGTACAGGACAAGTTGCCTTCTGGACAATTCGTGGCTCATGTGTTTACACCCAAATCACCTCGGATTTTTCTCTGCCAACAGTCGGTCTGTCAAGTTTCGCCAGAGCGCGGTTCGAAGACAGATCCCATGTTTGTAGAATAGGGAGACTTTCATGTACCCGAACATTCTGATCTCGATCCTGATCCTGCTGGTCGCGTTCCAGGTCATCGGCGGAATGCTGTCGACGCCAAAGCTGATCAAGGCGGCGAGCATCGGCATTGTGCTCTTGGTTGCGGCAGCGCTCATTATATGGCTGCTGATGGGTCTCTCTCCGATCCCGCCTTGGATTGCGAAGTTCGTCGTCAAGATCTACCGCGAAGCCTCCGCGGCGGCCTCAAGCCTCGACAAGGCGAAGTGAACCTTCCGGAACTCCGCGCCCACTCCCGGTGTCTACTTAGTCGGCTGCCGTAAGTAGTGGCTGGAACCGGCAGCCGGGGCGAAGCGCGAGGAGGAGGCTGCCATGTTCGAGCAAGCGTTTGTCGAAGGTGTCGGCAGAACCCGAAGGCCATGGACTGTTGTCGTTTCGTTCATGGGCCAGGTAGGAGTGGTCGGCGTCGCGGTGGTTCTGCCGCTCGTGTACACCGATGTGCTTCCGCGGACGCAGTTGGTGAGTCTCTTCTTCGCGCCCTCGCCGCCACCCGGACGGCGGGCGCCCCAGCCGGTTCCCGTGCCGAAGACCGGCGTCAAGATACCGCCGCGGCAATTCGACGGCCGTAAGTTGACGGAGCCTGGCGCCGTGCCCGAGAAGGTCGCAAGCATCATCGATATCGAGGAACCTCCACTGCCGTATGCACGCGCCGGGAGCGAAACGGGAGTCGTGGGGGGCACCGATCTGCCGCCAGAGGCGCTAAGTCCGGCAGTGCGGGATGCGCTCAATGCCGGAGCGGCCGCGCGGGTGGCTCCACCACCGCCGGCTTCAAAATCACCCGAAGACAAGATCGTTCGTCTCCGCGTCGGTGGTGTCGTACGCCCCCCCGTGCCGGTCTATGAGCCGCGTCCGGAGTACCCGCAGATTGCGCGGCAGGCGAGAGTCTCTGGAGTCGTCCACTTGGAAGCGCTGATCGGCACGGATGGAACGGTCCGCGGACTCCAACTCGTCAGCGGCCATCCGCTGCTCGTTCAGTCGGCAATGGAAGCCGTTCGCCGCTGGCGCTACACGCCGACGCTGCTGAACGGCGACCCGATCGAGGTGGTCATGCTGATCGACGTGAGCTTCACGCTCAGCAAGTAACGATACACTGGTTGACGTGTCGAAGAAGCTCACGGCACACGTGAAAGCGGCGGGTTGAGCGTCCAAGCTGAGTCCAAAGGTTTTGGACCAGGTGCTCGCGCGGCTTCCACGCGTGGCGAATGAAAACGTGCTGGTTGGGTTTGATACGTCGGATGACGCCGGCGTGTACAAGCTGACGGCGGAGTGCGCCCTCGTGCAGACGGTCGATTTCTTCACGCCGATCGTTGATGACGCCTACACCTTCGGTGCGATCGCGGCGGCCAATTCCCTGAGCGACGTGTATGCGATGGGGGGCAAGCCGGTCTCCGCGCTGTCGATCGTGGCCTACCCGGGCAAGGGGGACCTCGACGACCTGGAGCAGATCCTGAAGGGCGGCGCCGGCAAGATCCACGAAGCGGACTGCGTCGTCATCGGCGGGCACAGCATCACCGATGACGAGATCAAGTTCGGATACGCCGTCACGGGCATCGTGCATCCGGACCGGGTTAAGACCAACGGCGGTGCGCGCCCTGGGGACGCGCTTGTGTTCACCAAACGGATCGGAACCGGCGTGATCTCGACGGCGCTGAAGCGCGGCGTCGCCCGGGAAAAAGACGTTTGCGCGTCCGTCGAATCTATGCTCACGCTGAACCGATCCGCATGCGAGGCGATGCTCGAGTTCGACGTTCATTCCTGTACGGATGTCAGTGGTTTCGGACTCATCGGGCACGCGCGCGAGATGGCGCTGGCGGGCGGCGTGACGCTGGAGTTACAGGCTGAAGCGGTGCGATTCCTGCCGGGCGCGGTCGAATATGCCAGAGCCGGAGCGATCCCCGGCGGTCTCAAAAACAACCGTGAGTTCGCCTCGTGCGTGGTCGAGAAGACACGGCCGCTTTCCGACGAGATCGAGAATCTCCTGTACGACCCCCAGACCTCCGGTGGACTGCTCATCGCCATGCCCGATGACGATGCGGCCCGCTTCATCGGAAAGTGCGAGTACGCTTACCGAATCGGCAGGGTGCTCGCGCGGCAGGAGAAGGCAATCCGGCTGGCGTAAAAGGGGCTACGATATCGGGGTGCGCATCCTCCTCGTCTCCCTCGCTTGCTTCGCAGCAGCCGGCGCTGTTTCCGCCGGGACACTCTCGGTAAAGATCCTCGACGAGAACGGCTCCCCCGCCCCGGCCCGCATTTATCTGACGGATTCCTCCGGCCAGTTGCAGGTTCCGGCCGGTGCGATCGTCTATAAGAGGACTCGAAATGTGTCGGAGGAACATTTCGTCCCGCCCTCCGGCGCCTTCAAGATCGATCTGCCGCCGGGCGCTTATCAACTCGTCGTCGAGCGCGGCAAGGAGTATCTACCGGTCCGCGAGGACATCCGCGTATCCGGCGGCGCCGTCGAGAAAACCGTCCGCTTGCGCCGGTGGGTCCGGATGACGGATCGCGGCTGGTACTCGGCGGACATGCACCTCCACCGGCCATTGCGAGATCTCGCCGCGATCATGGAGGCCGAGGACCTCAACTTCGCCGTCAACATCACGCGCTGGCGGGTCGGCGACAGGGAGATTGCCGAGGATCCGGAGCTGAATGCGTTCCTTGCAAAAAGCGACGCCAACGGTGCGATGAAATCCGCGAACGGCCGCTGGTTCACGGTACTGAACGAGGAGCTGGAGCCGCCCGAAAGCGCACTCCTCGTCTCCCGCATGGGCAAACAGCGAAGCGCCCTCGAGTATCCGATGGCGGCCTACGGCCGTGCGTTGCGGCAACGCGGCGCGCTGGTCGATTCCGAAAAGGCGACGTCGCTCGAGCTTCCCGCGATTGCGGCGCTAGGAGGCTGTGAAACGGTCGGCCTTGCCAACAACCATCTCTGGCGCTCCGGTTCTTTCCCCGGTGCATGGGGCGCGTGGCCGGACCGGATGATGCGAACATACCCGGCCGATTGCAGCGGTTTTGCTCTGGCGGGTTTCGAGATGTACTACGCCTTGCTCAATGCGGGCCTGCCTCTGAAGCTGTCGGCCGGCAGCGCCAACGGCGTGCATCCGGTGCCGCCGGGATGGAGCCGGATCTACGCGCACCTGGACGGCGAGTTCACGGTCGAGCGATGGTTCGAGGCCGTACGGGCGGGCCGCACCTTCGTCACCACCGGACCGATGCTGTTTCTCACCGTGAACGGCCTCGGACCCGGCCAGGAGTCTCGCGGCGCGAAGTTTCCACTGAAGGCAAAGGTCAACGTCACGGTGCTTTCACCGGATCCAGTACGGGAAGTGGAACTTGCAGTGAACGGCGATGTGCGCAAGCTGCCGCTCCGCGGTTCCGGAACGACATGGTCCGGGGCGAGCGAGCTTGAACTAACAACCACTACGTGGATCGCCGCCCGCTGGATGTCCGGCGGCGACAGGGTGTGCGGCGTGGCGCACACGGCGCCGGTCCTGTTTCGAAACGGCTC
>JAEHDI010000272.1 GCA_016880505.1 Bryobacterales bacterium
CGCGCCTGCCACGCATTGCGCTTGTTGATCTGATTGCCCTCGCCGTCGATCATGTACGAGCGGTAAAAATGCGCGCCCTTTTCGACCGGCCCTTTGCCGTCGTCTTCCACCCGTCCGCTCCAAAAAATCACCCGGCCGTCTGCGTCCTTGCCCTGTAGTTCCACCCACACGTCGAACGCGTCCACTGTCCCGCCGGGGAAGAAATGGCCGATCGCCCGCGTACGCACCACCACGTCCACCCGGACCGTCGATCCCGGCTGGAACCTCGCCCCCGCCTGATCGATCGGCGCCGCGAGCTTTCCGACTTCGCGCAGGAACACCTGCCCCGCCTGCTCCGCTTCCTCCCCGACAGCGAACGTGGACATAAGCTGCGGCCCCTCCCCGGAACGGCGCCACATCGGCGATTGCCCCGGCTGCTCATCCACCGGCGAGGCGGCGAAGATGTCCACCGTGATGAACCCCGACTTCAGGAACTGTTCGGTCAGCTTCATCTGCTCCTGGTCCTGGTTCGCATGCGCCACCGCCATGTTGGCAGCCGGAAAGGCGTGCGAGTGGACCTTGCCGTCGTCGTGGTGGCCCGGGTCCTTCGAGGGCACCAGCGGCATGTGGCAGTCCACGCACGTTTTCGACTCCGCCGGGTAGTAGAACGAGCGGGCGCCCTGCCCGGAGACTCCGCTTGCCTGCCAATTGTCGTAGTCGTTGAAACCGCGCAGCCAGCGGTAGTTGTTCACCGGCACGTCGAGATGAACCTTGTGGCAGGTGGAGCAGTACTCGGCCGAGTTCTGCCGCATGAAAGGCTTCAGGAAAGTTCTCCGGTGCGGTTCCGGATTCAGGTACGTGAGAAAACGGTCCAGCATCCGGATGTAGCGGTTCTGGCTGCTCGCCAGGTGGTGCAACGGCGGGTACGCGATCACGAAGCCGCCGTTGCCCATCGAGCTGTCCACGTGAACGATCGAATGGCAGGAGACGCACGCCAGTCCCGCCTGGGCTTCGGGAGTGTCGATCTGCTCGATCGCCGGACGGTCGAAACGCCCGTTGAAGAACATCGCATGATCATGGCAGCCGGCGCACCAGCGGCTCGGCTTCGTGCCGATCACGCTCTGCATGTGCTCGATCGACTTCCGGTAGAACTGGTTGTTGAATGACGAAAACCGGTGCATCGAGCCGAGCCATTGCTTGTAGATGTCCTTGTGGCACTCGCCGCAGAGCTTCGAATCGAGGAAGAAATTCGCCGGGATCAACCCGTTGACGTTCGTGTTCGCCGAAGAGGGCCAGAACGGGGACTTAGGGCCGGCGCCTTCTTCCGCCATCGTGGTCGGTACCACCATGGGGTTCCGGATGCGATCCATCGGGTTGGGGAACAACTTCCGGTATGCGGCCGTCGATGCGGGCAGCAACACGAGCAGCGCCAGGCAGACTTGCAGAGCCTTCCGGAAGCGCAGCCATCCG
The DNA here is from genome assembly GCA_016880505.1 of Bryobacterales bacterium. Classification (GTDB taxonomy): domain Bacteria; phylum Acidobacteriota; class Terriglobia; order Bryobacterales; family Bryobacteraceae; genus JAEHDI01. Next base: position 1,450 of record JAEHDI010000272.1, read on the forward strand.
CCTCCCTGGGCCGCCGCCCGCCGACTGATCCATGGGATGAGCAGGATGATGCCGAGGATCGCCGTGGCAATGTGCGCCCACAAAATCGGGCGATTCGCTCTGGTCGCCCCGGCGTATGTCAGATCGAGGCCGGGTAGGGCCGAAACCGCCAGATAGAGACCGAGTACCGCCGAGACTCCCAGCAGGCCGCCGGCCGTCGCTGGGAGCAATCGAACCAGAACCAGGGCTCCAATCGCGACCGCAATGCCGAGAACGACGTGCATCAGCACGCTGCCCATGTAGAACACGGTGGGCGACGCGAACGCCCAGACGTATGCGGTGTTCAACAGGAGCAGCAGAAAAGCTGCCGCCACCCAAACAGTAAGTCTCCGACCCCTCATGTCTTGTTGGCTCGCCCCTCTGATGGTGAACCGTTCTGCCCATCTATCGTATCGCGACTGCTTCGCAGGTGCCAATCATATGAATCCATTACGGACGTGGTTCTCCGCGGCCTCTGCGTTCTCTGTGGTGAATGCGTTTGGGTGTCGCGCCCGACTTCAAGGAGTTCATTCGTCCCCATTTTGGGGCCCGCCTGCGATATAAAACTAGGGTGATCCGCAAAAACATACTCGCCTTTGTGGTTCTCGTGGTCATCGCTGCCGCCGGACAGCGCCATGATGCCTGGGAGGTCATCGGCCCGGGCGGAGGAGGCACCATGATGTATCCGTCCGTCAGCCGCGGAAATCCGCACGA
>JAEHDI010000273.1 GCA_016880505.1 Bryobacterales bacterium
CCGGGAGTGGCTGGTCGAGATTCAGGGACTCTCTCTGAACAGCTATGAGTTCGGTTTCGGAGGCAAGGACGAGCGCAATCTGCTCGACGTCGTGCCGGCCGGCGACGAGCATTCGCCCTCGCAGATTCTCGAGCTCGCCGAACTGGAGAGGCTCCTGGCGGGGGCAATCGAGCGGATGCCGGTGGTGGAACGTACCGTGCTCAGCCTTTACTACCGGGAGGAGCTGACATTGCGGGAGATTGCCAAGGTGATGAACCTGCATCTGTCGCGCATCTCGCAGTTGAAGTCACAGGCGATCCTGCGGCTGAGGTCTTTCTTTGGAAAGCGCTGGCCAACCCGGCGCGGGAGGTGATGCACGCATGAATTCCTCGGATTTTCTCGAGGCGCTCGGGAAACCCAGCGCCTCCGACCCGCCCAGGCAGGGAGACGACGCGTCGGCCTCCGGCCTGAACTCGAAGACGCTTGACCTGCTTCTCGACGTCGAACTGCCGGTCACGGTGTCTTTCGGCAGGGCGCAGTTGCCGCTCCAGGACGTTCTCAAGCTGTCCGCCGGCTCGATTGTCGAACTCAACCGCACGATCAGCGAGCCCGTCGAGCTCATCGTGAACAACTGCGTGATCGCGCTCGGGGAAGTGGTGGTGGTCGAAGGAAACTACGGCGTGCGGATCCGGCAGATCGCCAGCCGGGAGAATCGGTTATGGACAAGCAGCGATTCGCTCCTCCCGGCACAGTTTCCCCGAGGTTGAACGCAGCTTGGCCGACAGCGTCGTCCGCTTGAGCCGCAGCAGGTCGGCCGCCAGCTTCTTGTTGCCGCCGGATTTCCGCATTGCCTGATCGAGGATCGAGCGCTCGAAGCGGCCAACCACCTCGTCGAAATCCAGTCCGTGGTCGGGAACCGTAATCGATGGCGCCGATTCGTACCGGGACGGCTTCCCACGCACCGGCGACGGGAGCGGGAAATCGCTCGGGTACAGCACCGGCCGCTGGCCGCTCAGAGCCACCGCCATCTCCACCGCGTTCTCCAACTGGCGGACGTTACCCGGCCAGGAGTATGACGACAGGCGCTCGAGCGTTTCGCCGCCGACCTGCTTCGCCGGGATGTTCTCGAGGCGGCAGATCTTCTCGATGAAGTGCAACACCAGCAGCGGCACGTCCCCCAGACGTTCCCGGAGCGGCGGCATCTCGATGGGCACCACGTTGATGCGGTAGTAGAGGTCCTCGCGGAACTGTCCTCGCTGGACCTTCTCCGGCAGATCGTTGTTGGACGCTGCGGCGACGCGGACATCCACCCGGACGGTCTCCGAGCTGCCGAGGCGCTGGAATTCCCGCTCCTGCAGTACGCGCAGCAGTTTCGCCTGAAGCTCGAGCGGCATGTCCCCGATCTCGTCGAGGAACAGCGTGCTCCCGTCGGCTTGTTCGAAACGGCCGATCCGGCTCTGGATGGCTCCCGTGAAGGCTCCCTTGACGTGGCCGAAGAGTTCGGCTTCGAGCAGATGCTCGGGCAGCGCGCTGCAATTGACGGTGACCATCGGCAGGTGAGCGCGGGGACTGGCCAGGTGCAGCGCCCGGGCCGCCATCTCCTTGCCGGTTCCGGTCTCACCCGTAATCAGCACGGTCGAACGGCGGGGGCCGACGAGCCGGATGGTTTCAATGACGCTCCCGACGGCCCGGCTCTCGCCAACCAGCCAGCGGCGCCACGGTTCCCGTCCGATCGCCTCGCCGAGCGACACCAGGTCGGCGCTACGGCGCTCCTCAGCGGCTGCCTCGATCCGCCGGGCCACATCGGCGGCGCAAAGCGGCTCGCCGAAGTAGTACTGGGCGCCCATCCGCGCGAGGCGCACCGCCCGATCAAAAGCTCCGTTGTCCTCCCGGATCAGCACTGGCACCGATGGGCTGGTCCTCCGCATCTCTTCGAGCGCCTCCTCCGCCGTCCATCCCGGAATCGGGAGCGTGACCAGGACCGCGTCCGCTCCCGAGGACCGGAGGCGGGACAGAGCGGGGCCGATATCCGGGAAGACGTCAACGTCGACGCCTTCCAGCGCCGCCAGCACGGCGGCGTCTTCCGCAGCCGGCGTCCCGGCGCATACCCACAACAGTCTGATTTTTGAGCACATGGGACTGTGACAAAAATCGGTCAGCGGCAAGGGTTTCTTTACCGCCGGCCGGCCGGATTGGGTCGGAAAACACGAGTTCAGTGAGAATCCTCTAAAACCTGAGGCCCCTCCAGCCGATATATGGGTAAGGGGAGGAGGAAGAGCAGCGTTTACGGAGTTACAGCAAAGCCATGAGAGTCGATGATCGAAATCTCACCCCCGGCGCCGCCTCCCAAGCCGGCAAGACGGCGGCGACGCAGGATGTAGATCGGGTCCCGGACTCGCGCTCCCCTGGAACACGGGAAACCGGCGGAGGTGACGAAGTCGAGTTGTCCGGCCTGGTGGCGCGTCTATCCCGCGCCATCAGCGCCGCTTCCACGGACCGGACGGCCCGAATCGAGGAGCTTTCGAATCGCTACGAGCAGGGACGCTACCACGTCGATTCCCTCGCCATCGGCCGCGCCATCCTTTCGGAGTTGCGGGCCGCCGGGCACGAGCGTCCGGACGGAGCCCCGGCCGCTCCCTGACGGCCCGCAGGCCCGGAGCTTGCACGATGAAATCCGCGGACACCATCGTTAGCCTTGGGCGAGCACGCACCAGCGTGCGTTGGGCTCTCGCTCAAACAGCGACGCCATCTTCGGAGGTCCTGGACCGTTGTCTGCCGGTCCTCAAGTCGGCGGAGGCCGATCTTCGGGACTTCACCCTACCGGCGGCGGGAGCCGCTGCTTCCAAGAACAAGAAGGAATTGCTTCGGCAGTTGCGGGAGCTGAAAAAGGATCTGGGCTCCCTCGCCACAATGTTGGATCACGCGGCCGGTTTTTATGACGGCTGCAAGCGCCTGCACGAACCCCAGGACGACGGCTATGACGCCCGCGGGGCGCCTCAGCCGTCCTGCCCGGCTTCCCGGGTTTCGGTCGAGGGGTAGTAGGAACAGGGAGACCCTGTCCGGCGGAACAACACGATGCCGAATCTGCTGAACAGCCTGCTGTCATCCGCTAACGCTCTGCGGGTATTCGAGCGCGTTCTTGTTGTTTCCCAGAATAATGTCGCTAACGCATCCACCCCCGGCTACGCCGCCCAGCGTCTGAGCCTTCAGGCTGTCGATTTCCAGCCCGAACTGGGGCTGATGGGTGGAGTGCGGGCCGGGCATTTGGAAAGCGCACGCTCCCTCTATGCAGAGCAGGCGGTCCGCCGGCAATGCGAGTCGCTCGGGTTCTTCTCGCAGGCGGCGCAAAGCCTGGCGGGCATCGAGTCCGCATTCGACATGAGCGGAGAGCGCGGGATCTCCGGTGCTCTCAACCGTCTGTTCGAGAGTTTCTCCGCCTGGAGCCTGACTCCGAACAGTGCGAATGCGCGCGCTTCGGTAATCGAGAGCGCCGGGCAGCTCAGCGACGCCTTTCATGAGACCGCATCCATGCTGGCCGGTGCTACTATCGACGCCGACCGGCAGATTCGCGAAACCATCGCGCAGATCAACCGGATCGGCGCCCGGCTGCAGGAATACAACCTGGAGGGCCGGCGCGGCGCCATCGAGGAAGCGGGGCTCGACACGAGAATTCAAGCCGCTCTCGAAGAACTGTCCGAGCTTGTAAACTTCGACGCCATTTTTCAGGCCGATGGGTCGGTCACCGTCCTTCTCGGCGGCGAGACTCCGCTCGTCGTCGGCGCCAACCGGTATGAGGTTAGCGCCTCATTCTTTACGCCGTCCGATCCTCCTCCCGTCTACGCCGGCGCGACGCCATCGGCTCATGTCCTCGACGCCAACGGGCGCGACATCACCTACCAGATCGACCAGGGCAAGCTCGGCGGCCTGCTCAACGTCCGCAACGAGGTTCTGCCGTTCCTCCGCGGCGACGGTCGGCAGCCGGGGGAGCTGAACCGGCTCGCGATGTCGATCGCGGACCGCGTGAATGCGATCCTCACTTCGGGCCGGGTCAGCGACGGGCCGCCGCCGGAGAACGGCGTGCCGCTGTTCACTTACGACGCCGGCAACCCGACGCTGGCGGCACAAAGCCTCGCGGTCAGCCCGGGCATCACCGCGGAACAGCTCGCGGCGATCGACCCGGGCCCCCCTTACGTAAGCAACGGAACCGCGCTCCGCCTCGCCGCGCTCGCCAGCCCTCGCGACGCCTCCGACAAGATCGACGGCTTCAGCTACACGGAGTTCTACGGAGGCATCGCCGGCCGGGTCGGCCAAGCTCTGAGCGAAGCCCGGGAGGGCCAGGAGTTCAAGGCGCAAATGGTGTCGCAGGCGCGGTATCTGCGAAATGAGATCTCCGGCGTCAGCCTCGACGAGGAGGCGATGCGGATCACGGAATTCCAACGGGCCTACCAGGCGAACGCCAGAATGGTGACGCTGCTTGACGAACTGACGGAAACGGCCGTCAATCTGCTCCGGTAGCGAGAAAAGCGAGACGATATTTATGATCCGGAACCTCGATCCCTCCGCCGAGCGCTTCCTGCTGGACCTGCGGCGCATCCAGACCGTCACTGGGCGCGCGCAGCGCGAGATCAGCTCCGGCCTGCGTGTCGGGAGCCCCTCCGACGCGCCGGATCAGATCGGAGATATCCTCCAGCTTCGCGCGGGTATTCTCCGTGCGGCACAGATCCGTACGAACCTGGGCCGTCTGCAAACCGAAACCGCCGCGGCCGAGGACGCCCTCAACCTGTCCGTGAAGGTCATGGATCGCGCCCGCGTACTGGGTTCGCGAGGGGCCGGCTCCACCGAGACGGCCGAGGCCCGGCAGATCCTGGCAGGCGAGGTCGAGGCGCTACTCGAGCAACTCGTGTCGGCGAGCCGGACCACGGTGGAAAATCGCTACGTGTTCAGCGGCGACCGCGACCGCGAACCCGCGTACGAGCTTGACCTCGCTGCCGCCGGCGGCGTGGATCGGAGATTCACCACGCAGGCAACCCGGCGGGTAGAGCACCCGAACGGGTCCTCGTTCGAAGTCTCCCGAACCGCCCAGGAGATCTTTGACCTTCGCTTGCCGGACGATACACCCGCACCGGAGAACGCTTTCACGGCGCTCAACAACCTTCGTGTCGCCCTCCAGAACAACGATCAGGCGGCGATCGACGCCGCGTTGCCCGCGGTGCGCCTCGCGGGTGACTATCTGAACCGCATGTTGAGTTTCTATGGCAGCGTGCAGCGGAAAGTCGACGAGGCGGTCGACTCCGCCAACAGGCTTGAGACACAGTTGACAATCGAGCTCGGCGACAAGCGCGACGCTGACCTCGCCGCGGCCATTGTGGAGTTGCAACAGAGCGTGGCACAGGAGGAAGCCGCGCTCGGGGCGCGCGCGCAGTTGCCGAGAACCAGCCTGTTCGACTACCTCGGCTGACCAGCCGCGCTCGCCAGCCGCCGCGGACGGCCCTTGCCGACTATGCGGCCGTCGGCAGCATCACCGTGACGGCGGTCCCTTCTCCGGGAGTGCTCTGGATCGAAATGTCTCCGTAACGCATGCAGAACCGGCTGCTGCTCCGGCGGCGCGGTGGCTTGCTTCCGGGCTAGCACCAGTAGCGTACTGAGCCCGCTTGCCAGCGCGCCGATCGGGCTGTTCAGCTCGTGGAGCAACCCCGCCGCCAGCCGCCCCAGCGATGCCGTGCTCTCGGCGAGCAGCAATCGTGTGCGCGCCCCCGCGAGTGCTTCAGCCGCCTCCAGCGCATCCTGATGGGCCTGGTGC
>JAEHDI010000274.1 GCA_016880505.1 Bryobacterales bacterium
CCAGCGCCGTCTGGCAGGCCAGCACGGATGCGCCGGAGCCGGGCTTGGCGCTGGAGAATACCACAATCTTTCCCGGTGGAGCGCCGGCCTGGGCCTCGGCGCGGCGCAGCCTAAGGAAGCCGGCGACGGCGTCCCGCTGAACCGCCGGGTCAAACGGCGTATGGAAATACTCGCTCGCCCCGAGTTGCAGCGCCCGCAACACCACGTCCGGATCGTTAGTTCGATGCAGTCCGATCACATGAACGGCAGGCCGAAACGCCGCCAGAGCCCGCAGCAGGCCGGCGGCCGTCTCGAAGTTGCTGGCGAGATCGATCAGTACTGCGTCCGGCCGGAGTTGCCGCAGGCGGATGTCGAGCGTTTGTTCACTCGGGTATTTCTTCAGCTCGGCGACGATCTGAAACGCACGCGTGGTCTCCAGGGTCCGGCAGAATTGGGCCGCCAGTTCTCGGTCCGGTGCAATCAACACCGCCGACAACTCCGCGCTTCGCCATCTGCCAGGCCGGCCCATTCCTCGCCTCTTACTTCCGGCCTTTTTCCCGGGCCGCCGGCGGCCGGTCCACTTTTGGAAGGAAGTCGAGCGGCATCGTGGGGCCGGAGGGGACCCGCGACGCTTCTACCGGGCTGGTGATCTCCGGCGTGACCAGCACGATCAGCTCGGTCCTCGTCTTGTTCTCGGAGCGACTCTTGAAGAGCGCCCCCAGAACCGGGATCTGCGAAAGGCCGGGAATCTTCGCCAGATTTTCCGTCGCGCGGTCATCGATCAGGCCGGCGATCACGAAGCTCTGTCCCTGCCCGAGCTCGATGTTTGTCTCCATGCGGCGGGTGGACAGGGCAGGGATGCTGAAACCGGAAACCGAAATGCCGTTGGCGAAGTCGAGCGACGACACTTCCGGCTTCACATGAAGCTTGATGGTGTCGTGCCCGGTCACCACCGGTAGAAACGCGAGCCGGATGCCAAACTCGCGGAATTGCACCGTTACCGCACCTGCGTTGGCGCCCCCTTGCACGATCGGCACCGGAAACTCGCCGCCTACCAGAAAGCTCGCTTCCTTGTTGTTTGTCGTCACCAGGTTTGGCTCCGCCAGGATCTGCAACAGGCCTCGGTTCCGCAGCGCCTGGATCACCGCTCCGAGATTCAAGTCGGGGCGGAACGCGAAGATGTTCAGTGCGTCTCCAATCGAGAAGTTGCTGAAGGTCCCAGGGTTGCCGCCCGGAATGACGCCGGTGACCCCGGAGAGATCGTGTCCCGGCGGAAAGATCTTCTGCGGCGCTGGGGCGGAGAACTGCCCGGTTGTGATCCGGCCGGGGGTATTCAAAGCCCCGGTTGAAATGAGACTTGCCCCGAAGCTGGCCGACGCACTGTGGTCCAGCTCGGCGAAACGCACTCGCAGCAGAATCTGCTTCTCGGCGGAGCTCGACACCTCGAGATTGTTGACTACACTTTTTGCGAGTGGCGTTACCAGCGCGCTGGCACGCTCAGCCACCGCCTGGCTGCTCACCCTGCCCGTTAGCGAGAGCGAATCCTTCGCCGCCTGAAGCTGGATCTCCTCTCCGGGAAATGTATCGCGCAGGAGCTTACGGACCGGTTCCAGGTTGTAGGAAACGGTCGCCCGGTAAAAATCCCTCCGGCCGGACTTGGACCAGATGACAATCGTTGCCATGCCGTGCGACTTCGCCTGGAGAAGCACCTCGCGCTTGCTTACCGCCAACGCATCCACAACCTCCGGATTGCTGGTGGCGAGGCGGCCGATGTCTTCCGGATAGTCGATGACGGCGCTGCCGCCGATGGCCAGCGTGAGGTCCTCTGCCGGAGGCTGAGCCGGAGATGCCGCGGCGACCGTAGCCAGGAGACCCAACATCGGCAAAAAAAGGCGGCGCCGCCTCGCTTCCGGCCCGGGCGGGCTAGTTGGATTTCGTTTCACCAATCACCTCGAGACTCTTCTGGGTTCCGCGAATCACAACGATCTCGTCGCGGGGCGGTTCCGGCGGCGCGGGGGGAGGGACCGGCGCCGGCGCGACGCGCGGCCGCGGTCGCGGCCTTGGCCGTGCTTCGGATACCTCGGCGAGTTGCGGCTTCCGGCGGCCGTACAGTTCGGTGAGATCCCTGCCTGGCGTCGGCTGGACCGTCTGGTCCGCGCCATTGCGCAGCACAAGTTGGATACGCCCCTCGTTGCCGGCCAGCGTCAGGGTTTCGGCCTGCTCGGGTGAGACCATCAGGGTGACCACCGGAACGTTGACAGCCTGGCCGCGGCTGTCGGTCTGAATATTTTGTCCCGCCGAGAGAACGAGGATGTTCTGCAAGACGGTTGAGGTGCGTGCACCATCTCCGCTCTGGGGCCGCAAGGTCGCCAGAACATCGACGCGCATCCCGGGCAGAACGAAGCCGGCTACCCCGACGACCTCGTTCACCTTGACAGAGACCGCGCGCATGCCCACCGGGATCACCGGCGCCAGGCCCACGCCGCTGCCTCGTTCCGCAAGTCGTCCCTCCACCACCGGCTCTTCCGCCAGGATATTGCTTACCACCGGCCGGCCCAACACATCCTCCACTTTCGCGAAGGCTCCCTTTGGCAAACGCTCTCCCTCGACCTTGACTACCTTGACATCAGCGGGCTTAATGGTCACGCCAACCGGCAGTGAGGCAGCCGCCACGACCAGTTTGGCCTCCTTCGGCTTGTCCCGTTTACGAGCTGAGCCCCGGAACCGCGCATTCATCTGGTAAAACACGCTGGCGACTACCAGGGCGAACAGGAGGCTCACCCCTAAGACGGTCAGAAACCGGCGATCCATCTGTTTCTCTCCCCACTGCCTTGGCGGCCGCTCAGTTCCCTGCGGGCTTCAAAAGCCTTCCGGCGATGAAACCGGACCGCAGGGCAAATTCACCCAGGGCA
>JAEHDI010000275.1 GCA_016880505.1 Bryobacterales bacterium
CCGGATGCAAAAGAATAGAGCGGCGGCGTACAGAAACAACCCCGGCAACCCGTTTTCGCTTGAGAGCTGCGTGTACATACAGTGGGTCTCCCGCCACATCGCGCGCTCTCCTTCTTCTCCAGCTTTTTTCGCCTGCACGGACTGAAACTGCCCCGGCCCGACGCCGAAGAGCGGATTCCGGATGGTTAATTCAACACTTTCCTTGAACAGGGAAAGTCGTTGTTGCGACGACTCGATGGCGCGCATCTGGTATGAGTCCAGAAAACCCTGCTCCGTCACCTCCGGTTTCAACGTAACTGCAAGCCGGGCCGTGACTGCCTCGGGCGTGGTCACGAGGACCGTGATCGCGATGACCATGCACACGAGCATCAGCTTGAATCTGCCGGCCGCCGAAGCGTGGACAAAGATCACCGCGCACATTGCCGCGAACGCCACCAGGCCGCCCCTCGAACCTGTCTGCAGGAAGACATACAGCACCGGCGCGGCACAGAGAGCGGCGAGCAGACGGCGGAATGGCACCCGGCTCTTCTCGATCAGCAACAAGTACCAAAACGGAAGACCCAGGAGCAGGATCTGCGCGAGATCGTTGGGGTTGTCGAGCATGCCTACCGGTGCTGCCAGGCGGCCGGCCACCAACGTGCCAAAATACAGAACGGTCACCGCGGCGGCCAGAACCGCCACCGCGAGTGTGTTCATCACCTGCCGGCACTGCCGAAGAGTCTGTGCCAGCCCTGCGATCATGAGGTACACCATGATCGACTTCAGCCACTGGTTCGTCAGCAGAGTCACGCTGCCCCCGCGCCAGTAACTGAGTGGCGTAATCAGTACCATCCAGAGCGTGAACGCCATGAGCAATTGGCCGGGACGCGACTTCAGCGCGTGCGCTAGGGCGCCGTTAATCAACGCGAGCAGCACCGCCAGGGTTCCCAGAATCATTGGCAGACGGAGCTGGTGGCCTGCGAAGTCCGCCAGCCGGCCGGTCGCGAGGAAGAGAAATACAAGCATGAGCGGCGCCCCGAGTCGCGCGATTGGGCTCGGCTGCACCGCGGCAACAGCGGTGGCAGGCCCCGCTGCGGCCGGTGTTCTTACTACGCGGTTTGTCTGAAGTTCCGGAACCATAGTTCCAACATGAGAAGCGACCAGAGCCAGTGATGATTGTCCCGGCGCCCGCTATCGTGCTCTTCCAGCAGTTGTCGTACAAACTCCGGCGAAACGATCCCGCGGTTCAGAAACTGCGAACTCGTCACGTGCTCCCGGAGAAAACCCCGCAACGATCCTCGGAACCAGGGGGCCAAAGGAACGCCGAATCCCATTTTCCTCCGGCGCAACACCTCGGGGGGAAGCCGGTCGCCCAGCGCCCGGAGGAGAATGCGCTTGCCCGCGCCGTTTTGGAGCTTCCATCCGTGAGGAATCGCCGATGCCAGTTCCGCCAGATTCTGGTCCAACAGCGGGCACCGCACCTCGAGGGAGTTTGCCATCGACATGCGATCTACTTTCACCAGCATGTCGCCGGTCAGGTTCGCCGTGGCTTCGAAGTACATCGCCTGTGTCAGCACGTCCGCGCCGGACGACAGAAGACAGTCCGGGAACGTGTGCGTGAGATACGCCAGGTCCGCCGGCGGCATCCATTCGGGTTTCAGCAATCGCCGGCGGAGATAGTACGGCGAGTAGTTGTTTTCGAAATAGCGCTCCAGCGCCGACGGCCGGCTCGCCATCCGCAGATAATTCTTCCCGTACGCCGAATACGGCAACCGGTCCGCCACGAATGCAAGGAATCGCCGCATCACGCGCGGTACCGAATCCCACCACCGCAGCTTCTCGATCGCCCGAAAGCTATCGTAGCCGGCGAACAGCTCGTCTCCGCCGTCACCCGACAGAGCGACCTTTACGTGTCTCCGGGCAAACTCAGAAACGATGAAGGTTGGAATGGCCGACGAATCCGCGAAGGGTTCGTCGAAATCGCATGCCAGCCGCGTGGCCAGGTCCACCGAGTCCGGTCGCACGATGATCTGATGATGCTCCGTGCCGTACCGCTTCGCCACCAGCGATGCAAACTCGAGCTCGTTGTACTCCGCCTCTTCAAAACCGATCGAGAACGTCTTGACCGGTTCGGACGACTGAAGCGCCATCGACGCGACTACCAGGCTCGAGTCGATGCCACCGCTCAGGAACGCCCCCAGTGGAACGTCGGCGACCATCCGGATACGCACCGCTTCGTCGAACTGCCCGCGCAGCCGTTTCGCCGCGTCCTCTTCCGACATTCCGGGCGCAGCCTTCTCCGCCGGTGGCGGCAGCCTCCAGTAGCGCTGCTGGCGGCAAGATCCGTCCGCCCCGTACTCCAGCCACGTTCCCGGCATCAGCTTTCGTATCGCTTGGAACGGGCTATAGGGATCCGGCACGTAGTTGAACTGGAAATACAGGCGGAGTGCCTCTGGGTCAAGCTCCAGCGGCACCCCAGCCGCCCGGAGACATTTCAACTCGCTTGCGAAGTAGAGTCCGGACGGCAGGACTGCGTAATACAGCGGTTTCTTCCCAAAACGGTCTCGTGCGAGCAACAGCCGCCGCCGTTTTGCATCCCACAGGGCGAATGCGAACATGCCTCGTAGGCGGCTCACCGCGTCCGCCCCCGCGTCTTCGTACAGGTGGACCAGCGTCTCGGTGTCGCTCTGGGTAGTGAATCGGTGACCTCGCGCCTCGAGGTCGTTGCGTAGTTCGCGGAAGTTGTAAATCTCTCCGTTGCACACCACCCACACGCTTCCGTCCTCGTTGGACATCGGTTGGTGGCCGGTATTCAGATCGATGATGCTCAGGCGGCGCATCCCGATTCCGCAGCCGTCGTCGACGTGATACCCATCGTCATCGGGACCGCGGTGCCGGATCTGATCGCACATCAGGCGGAGGATGTCCACTGGGGGCTCTCCCTCGCGTACAACGAATCCAGCGATGCCACACATAGTAACTGGGAGAACGCGACAGCGCCCCGCTCCTGTTTACTGTAGCACTCGGCACTTGCGGGGCAGGCGTGGCGCAGGCCATCGCCTTCCGTGGCCTGCCTGCAGATTCCACGCCCGCCCACTGCTTGCCTTTCCCTTCCTCAGTCATGCACATCCCTAGTCACCGATGCCCGACAGGCGGCGTGGCATACTAGTTCGGTGGACACGGGCAACCGCGTAGCAGTATTTGGCCTCGGCTATGTTGGATGCGTCTCAGCGGCATGCCTTGCTCGCCTCGGACACCACGTCACTGGCGTCGATCCGGACGAGTTCAAGGTACGCAGCGTGCTCGACGGCCGCGCGCCTTTTTATGAGCCGGGACTCGAGGAACTCGTGCGCGACGGCGCCAAGGCCGGTCGCCTCC
>JAEHDI010000276.1 GCA_016880505.1 Bryobacterales bacterium
ATGCGGAAGGCGATCGCCGAAGGACGCTTCGGGAAGATCCACCACGCGGATACGTACATGAAGTGGTTCCGCTCGACTGAGTACTACAAGATGGACGGGTGGCGGATGTCGCGGCGATCGGGCGCGGGGGTGACGATCCAGCAGGCGTTCCACTACATCGACCTGTTGCAGTACCTGGTGGGGCCGGTGAAACGGGTCCAGGCGCGGATGAATAACCTCGCGCATCCGGACGTACCGCTCGAAGACACGCTGCTCTCCTTCGTCGACTACGAGTGCGGGGCGCAGGGCGTGGTGCAGGCGTCGACGGCGCTATGGCCGGGGACCGACATCCGGATCGAGGTGAACGGGGAGAACGGCACGGCGATCATGGTGGGCGAGCGGATGGAGACGTGGAAGTTCCGCGACGAGCGCCCGGAGGACGCCGAGATCCGCACGTATGGCAGCGCGGCGGTGGCGACGGGAGCGACCGGCGCTGCGGACCTCGGATTCCACGATCATCAGTGCGTGATCGAGGACATGGTGTCGGCCATTGAGACCGGCCGCGAGCCGCTGATCACGCTCGCAAGTGTGCGCCCGACGCTCGAATGGGCGCTGGCGATGTACCACTCGGCAAAGCTCCAGGCGCCGGTGGAGTTGCCGGTGATGGACGAAGAAGCGGTGTGGTAGAAGCTCGTGGCGCTCGGATCACTGAGGCTCTCTGCATGAGAATGGTTCGCCGAGTCTGCAAAGTTGCCGGTCACTCCTGCGACTCCGACATATAGTAAAATCCACCAGGCAGACGTATGCCGAGGCGCAATGCCACGCAAATCGTCGCCGGGTACCCGATCAGAGTCCGGAAGGGGGTCGACCGCGTGCACTAGCCAATCGCCACAGATAAAACGCTGCGAAACATCATAATTACATCATGCATTATCGTCCCATTTGCGTTCGGACAAACATCTCTCACAAGCGCTCAGGTCGCAAGAAGAGTCTCGCCTTCAGTTGTCGCCATTCAGGGCAAGACCGATTCTGGGGAAGTCTCGGGAAGCGGATTTATCGTCTCGAACGACGGAAAAATCGTGACGAATCTCCACGTTATTAGAGAGATGACGACAGCAAGAGTTCAACTGGCGAACAATGAGATTTTCGATTCGGTATTTGTGCTTGCCACAGACGAACGCAGAGATCTTGCGATTGTCAAAATCGCTGGCTTCGATCTCCCGGCGTTGGACTTGGGCAACTCAGATACCCTCAGTGTGGGAGAGGCAGTCCTCGTCGTAGGAAACCCTCGAGGCCTGGAAGGGACCGTCACCGCCGGAATCTTGAGCGCGGTCCGGGACAGCGACGGTTTCAAGGTTCTGCAAACTGACGCCGCAGTGAATCCCGGAAACAGTGGGGGGCCGCTTGTCAACAGCAAGGGCCATGCCATCGGGGTCGTCTCCTTCAAGTTGCGATCCGCAGAGGGTCTGAACTTCGCAATCCCAATCAACTATGTACGAGGATTGCTTAACAACATCGACAAGCCATTGACGTTGCATCAGATGCGGCGAAGCCTTGTCGATGCGACACCATGACTCAACGTATGCGATGCCTGTGAAGTGCCGGGAAGGGAGTGCCCGAAGGTCAAAGAGCTTCTGCGCCTGTGTGGAAGGGTTCGCGAGCCGCAGGCCGTAAACCTCGTAGCCTTCAATGGCGGCAACCTGGCCCTGCAGACGGCCACCAGAGATGAACGTTAGGTCTTCTATGTAGCTCCCCAGCTTGAGTTTTTGGAGTGTCGTCTGGCAGTTAGAATTCGATGCGGAGGCCCGAAATAGGCTGGAGCGTCTAGTGTGGAAGGAAGCGGGATTGAAGCCGCATCGTCTGGAACGTTACATGGCCTCCAACGATCCCGACTTCGAGACCAAGGCTGCCGATATCATCGGACTGTATCTGAACCCTCCCCAACACGCCGCCGTATTCTGCGTCGATGAGAAAACCGCGATTCAGGCGCTGGATCGGCTCGACCCCGTACTGCCGCTATCTCCTGGTCGCGCCGAACGCCATGGCTTCGAATATTATCGCCACGGCACCCTGTCGCTCTATGCGGCGCTGGACACCAAGACCGGCAAAGTGTTGGGGTAAAACCGCCGTGCGCCACACCAGTCAGGAGTTCGTCGGCTTCCTCGGGCAGGTCGTGGCTGAATGCCGCCCCCAGCGGGAGATCGACATCATCCTCGACAATCTTTCGGCCCACAAGACCCAAGCCGTCCGCGAATTCCTGGCCCATCATCCCCATGTCCGACTGCACTTCACCCCGACCTACTCTTCGTGGCTGAATCAGGTCGAGATCTGGATTTGCAAGATCGAACGCGACGTCATCGCCCGCGGCGTCTTCACTTCGGTCCCGGATCTGGCCCGCAAACTTCGCCGCTACATCAATGCCTACTCCGCCAGCGCGCGTCCCATCCAATGGAAGTACTCAGACCCCGCCCGCCGCATTCGTGCTAACAATCTCTCTGCGACAGGCCACTAGTACCCGTGAGGGCGGCTTAAACGGGTGCCTCTCTGGAGTTTGTCAGATGACCAGCCCACGGACCACAAAGCCTCAAGATTTCCCATTTCTCGTTCCGTCCTATTGTGGCTGTACGTCCACCGGCCTGGGAAGGAGACTATTCGGATGGGTAGCCCGTCGTCCTCAGGGAGACCGCTTTTCGCTTCGACATAAAGCCACCCCCGCCCTTAATGCGAAGAGTCCACGCTTGGAGGTGCATTCTTCCCTCAAGAACGGACGCCTAAAGACTGCCTTCGCCGGTGGCGCAGGCTATCGTCGTTCTTGGCCAACTGCACCGCCACCTTCCAAGCCGCGACCAAAAGGTGCGCTGGCGTTGCTGCAATCCAAGCCGGCAGCATCAACGCTTTCTCCTACCCCTTTCGTACAATGAGCACTCATGCCCGAACTTCCTGAAGTGGAAGCGGTTTGCCGAAAGCTGCGGCGGGACGCCCTCGGCGCGTGGATCTCCGCCGTCCGCGTCCTCCGCTCGGCGACGACGCGTCCGCAGAAACCCCGCCGGGTCGAATCACTGGCCGCCGGCCGCACCATCGAAACCGTCGAGCGGCGGGGAAAGAACATCCTGATGAGCCTCTCCGGAGGCTTGTGGGTGCGCATCCACCTGCGGATGACGGGCAACCTCTATGTGATCCCGGATGTCCGCCTCCGGCCGGCTTCGACCCGGGCATACTTCGAACTGGAAGGAGGCCGAGGGCTGGTCTTCGACGACCCCCGCGCACTCGGCCGGCTGCACCTCCACACAGCCGCCGAAGCCGCCCGTCTGATGGAGGACCTCGGCCCCGAACCTCTCTCGCGGGAGTTCACGCTGGACGTGTTGGCAGCCGCCGCCCGGCGTTCGCGGAAACCCGCCAAGCTCTTCCTCATGGACCAGCAGCACGTCGCGGGTCTCGGCAATATCTATGCCGCCGAGGCGCTGTTCCGGGCGCACATCCACCCTGCCCGGCCGATGAATCGCATCGGGCCGCCGAGGCTCGCGCTACTTCACGCCGCAATCGTCGAAGTGCTCCGGGAAGCAGTGCACTGGGCGGTGACTTCCTACCGCCGTCCGGGCGAGTTCTCGGAAGCCGAGGATTTCCCCCTCGCCGTCTACGGCCGCGAAGGGGAGCCCTGCGTCACGTGTGGCCGACGGCTCCGCCGCATCCCGCAGGGCGGCCGGTCTACCTACTACTGCCCGGGCTGTCAGCGCTGAGCGGGCCGCCCGGCGAACCAGTGACGCGGCGGACGAAGCGCCGTTTTATGAGACTGATTCCAGGACTCTTGACGCTTTAATAGGAGAGTGCCTGGTTTCTGAGATTTATTCTCGAACTCTCAATTTTGCAGCTTCAGAAACTTTGGGGCTTGCGACTGGATAAAAAGATGCCTATAACTTAGGAGGAGGACATCCGAAAATGCCTGATCGAAGATGTTTTCTGAAAGCTCTCACATTGGGTGGGGTCGGCTTGTTCATTCGCGGCAAAGGCGGCCTGGTCCTTGCGCAGATCCACGGCGGCACTCTCGATCCGTCCAATGTTCCTAAGTACCGGACACCGATGCTCATTCCGCCGGTGATGCCCGCGGCCGGAACGATCGTGCAAAGGGGAGGCAAGAGCATTGACTACTACGAAATCTCAATGAAGCAGTTTCCCCAGCAGATTCTGCCCGCTGGCTTCCCGGCGACAACAGTCTGGGGTTACGGTGCAGTTGCTGCGGACAGCAAGCGAGGACTTCTGCTCCACCACGCGCCATCACTGACCATTGAGGCCAAATGGCGACGGCCGGTGCGGGTGAAGTGGATCAACGACCTCATGGATGACTACGGCAACTACCTGCCCCACCTGCTGCCGGTCGATCCGACGCTGCATTGGGCCAACCCGCCCGGCGGCCCCGAGGGCCGAGACACACGGCCGTCCTTCACATCCACACCCGGCCGGTACACCGGTCCTGTTCCGATCGTCACGCACGTCCACGGCGCGGTCCACGTCGGTGACGAGAGCGACGGCTACGCGGAGGCTTGGTACCTGCCGGCGGCAAATAACATTCCGGCCGGCTACGCCAAGGAGGGAACCTGGTACGACTTCTTTAGCGGCAAAGCGGCGGCGAAGTTCGGCGCCGTCTGGGGGCCGGGCTTTTCCGTATTCCAGTACCCCAACGACAACCGCGCTTCAACGATCTGGTACCACGACCACGCTCTCGGTATGACCCGGCTCAACGTCTACGCCGGTCCTGCAGGTTTCTACATTATTCGTGGCGGTCCGGCTGGCGACGACGCCGTCCTCGATTCCCGCTCTGGCACCCCCGCAGTACTCCCGGGTCCAGCGCCCAACGCAAATGACAAGTTCCCGCCAAACAAGACGTACTACGAGATCCCCATCGCCATCCAGGATCGTTCTTTCAACACCGACGGTTCGCTCTTTTACCCTGACACGCGCGCGTTCTTCGACGAAGTGGAGGGGCCGTTCCTGCCGGACACCGACCTTTCGCCGATCTGGAACCCCGAGTTTTTCGGCAACATGATGATGGTGAACGGCAACACCTGGCCGTTCCAGACCGTGGAGCAGCGCCGCTACCGCTTCCGTTTCCTGAATGGATGCCAGTCGCGCTTCCTCATTCTGGACTTCAACAACATCCCTGGCGTGGCAGTGTGGCAGATCGGCAACGAAGGTGGTTTCCTGGCGGCGCCCGTGAACATCACGGCGAACAACGGCAACCGGCTGCTAATGGGGCTGGCGGAACGCGCCGACATGATCGTCGACTTCACGAACGTTCCTGTCGGAAGCTACGTGCTCGGCAACGTGGGTCCGGACGAGCCGTTTGGTGGCGGTATTCCGGGCATTGACTTCGATTCGGCTGACCCTGCCGGTACAGGTCAGGTGATGGAGTTCCGTGTCGTGCCGTCGGTCGCCCCCGACCCGACCACGCCGCCGCAGTTTCTGGTGCTGCCGCCCATCGACCCCCTTCCGGCCGAGACCAACACCCGACACCTGGCGCTAGTCGAGAAAGCGTCGGAGTTCTTCGAAGACTCACCTGCGGAAGCCGGGCTCGGCACGGTCGACGGAGATCCAAACGTAGGTCCTGGTGTCCTGACGACGCGGCTATGGATGGATCCGGTCACCGAGAATCCGGCTATCGGCGACACGGAGGTCTGGGAAATCTACAATACGACCGCCGACGCCCACCCGATGCATATCCATGAAGTGGTCTTCGAGGTTGTCAACCGGCAGGCGATCATCGTCGAGGAAGGGGAAGGAGAGGAACCAGAAGAGCAGGCAGAAACGGTTATCGTTGACGCCGCATCCCCGCCGACGGGACCTGAACCATGGGAAACCGGTTTCAAGGACACGGTGATTTCCTACCCGGGACAAGTCACGCGCGTCCGGTTGAAGTTCGACACCCCTGGACAGTTCGTCTGGCATTGCCACATCGTGGAGCATG
>JAEHDI010000277.1 GCA_016880505.1 Bryobacterales bacterium
CTCTCGCACGCTCCAAACGTGATCCGCGATCCCAGAGGCCATAGCCGGTGTCATCCTCAACGACTCGGAGCGAACAAATTTAACACCTGCGCGTCTATATATTCGATGCTCAATGTCTTGCCCGATCTACGCTATGCCTTCCGCTCGATCAGGAAGTCGCCTGGGTTCGCCGCAGTCGCCGTTCTGACCCTCGCTCTCGGCGTCGGATGCAACACGGCTGTCTTCAGCCTCGTCAACGCCGTCCTGCTGCGGCCATTGCCGTATTTCGACCCCGGCCGGCTCGTTCTGGTCTGGGAAAGCGCACCGTTTTTCGGCCTGAGCGACAGCCCCGTTGCCCCCGCGAACTACGCGGACTGGAAAGCTCGCAGCCGGTCGTTCGAGGAAATGGGAGCGCTGGAAGACCACTCGTACCGCCTCGTCGGCGAGGGTACGCCGGAGATCGTACAGGGCAGCCAGGTAACCGCCAGCCTGCTACGGGCGCTGCGCATCCACCCTTTGCGCGGCCGTCTGTTCCGCGACGACGAGGACCAGCCCGGCGGCCCGAAGGTCGCCCTCATCAGCGAGGGCTTTTGGCGCCGCCGCTTTGCCGCGGACCCCAGGTTTATCGGCAGCACCCTCACCCTCAATGACGAGAAGCACACTATCGTCGGTGTCCTGCCGTCCGGCCAGGAACCGCCCTCCGAGTACAGCGGCACGATTGGCGAAATCTGGACCCCGCTCGGCAGCGGATACTCCGCCCAGGAACTGACAAACCGCGGCCGGCACAACTGGATGGTTGTCGCGCGGCTGCGATCCGGAGTCTCCCTCGCGGAAGCTGACGCGGAGATGAAGACGATCGGCGCGGGTCTGGCCCGCGAGTATCCCGCGACGAACGAGAAAGTCGGCGCGTTCGTGGCTCCGATGCGCGACCACTTCGTCAGCTCGCGACGCCGCGTGCTCCTGCTGCTGCTGGGCACCGTGGCATTCGTTCTCCTGATCGCCTGCGCGAACGTCGCGAACCTGCTGCTCGCGAGAGCGACGGCGCGGACGAAAGAAGTCGCCGTACGCGCCGCGCTGGGCGCCGGCGCATGGCAGCTTGTACGCCAGTTCCTGTGCGAGAGCCTGCTGCTCTGCACCGCCGCGACCGCTATCGGCCTTGCCGTTGCAACCGCAACGTTCCGCTTTCTCGCCCACTTCGCCCCGAGCGATATCGCGGGCCTTAACGCGCTCGCTATCGACTGGCGAGTCCTCGTCTTCGCCCTCGCGATCTCCGCTGCGACCCTGGTGGTCTTCGGACTCGTTCCGCTGCATCAGGTCCGCCGCCTGGATCTCAACCAGTCACTCAAAGATAGCGCCCGCAGCCTGGCTGCGGGCTCCGGATCGCGCGGTCTGCGAGGACTGCTCGTCTGCTCCGAGGTGGCACTCGCCTTCATGCTGCTGATCGGCGCCGGCCTGCTGATCCAGACCTTCATGCGGCTGCGAAGCGTGGACCTCGGCTGCCGGACGAATAACATCCTCACACTGGGAATCCCGCCGTCGGACGCATACCGCGAGCCCGGCCGCAGGATTGCCTACCAGGGGGAAATCCTCCGCCGGATCACGGCGATCCCCGGAGTGGTCTCCGCGGGCTTCACTAACCACATCCCGCTCGTCGTCAAGGGAGACATCAGCGGAATCGGCGCCGAAGGGCGCGGCGCAAATGAAAGGTTCCAGTGTCGCGCCCGGGTGGCCGGCCCGGGGTACCTCCGGACGATGGGCATCCCGCTGCACCGCGGCCGCGACATCGACGAGCGCGACACCGAGGGCGCGCCCCTGGTCGTTCTGATCAACCAGACCCTCGCCCGCACCCTCTGGCCCAACCAGGACCCGATCGGCCGGCGCGTCCACTTCACCTCCGAGGTGTCTGCGTCAGTGATTGGTGTGACCGGCGACATCCGCCAGGCCGGCCTGGATGTGCCGCCTCAGCCGGAATTTTACGTCTCCGCGCTGCAGGCCGGTTTTCCCGTGGGCTCGCTCGCCATTCACAGCAGCGTCGAACCTGCCACCCTAGCCGCGCCAGTCCGGCAGGCCATCTGGTCGGTGGACCCGAATCAGCCCATTACAGAACTTGCCAGCATGCAAGACATCCTGGACAAAGAGGTCTTCGAGCGTCGCGTCCAAACCATGCTGCTCGCTGGCTTCGCCGGCCTGGCTCTCCTTCTCGCTGCCATCGGAGTCTATGGCGTGCTGGCGCACCTCGTCGGTCAGCGGACTTCGGAGATCGGCCTCCGCATGGCCCTGGGCGCCACTCCCTCCGACGTCGCTCTCGGTGTCGTCGCGCACGGCCTCAGGCTTACCGCTATCGGCCTTGCGTTCGGAATCGCCGGAGCCCTGGCCGTCTCGCGCGTGCTCACGACACTTCTATTCGGCGTCAAGCCGACCGACCCCGCCACATACGCAATCGTCGCCGCCGCGCTCCTGCTCACCGCCGCGATCGCCAGCTACCTGCCCGCTCACCGGGCCATGCGGGTAGACCCGATCGTGGCGCTTAGCCAGCGATGAAGCCGATGGACGGTCGAGCCGCTACCGTGCTCGTGGTCGATGATGAAGAACGTAGTTGTTGAGAGCACCCCGGGCTCAACAAGTCTCAAGAGATTTCACCACCCCAACCCCAAGCCACTGAGAAGTAAGCAGTTGAAAGTAGATGATTTCTATTATGTCGCCAGTTCCTGCATTGACGCAGCAGTGGGATGATGGCCGCTCCGTGAACCGATACGACTTCCAGAAGTTGGCAGGGATCCGGCTCGATGAAGCGAAGATTCTGCTGCGCAACGACAGGTATGAGGGTTGCTACTCACTACTGTCCCAACGTTCGACTTTCGATTCACTGCAATCGACAGAACCAG
>JAEHDI010000030.1 GCA_016880505.1 Bryobacterales bacterium
GCGAGTGCGCAGCAAGCCAGACAGAACAGTATGATGACAGGCAGAGCCATGCGATTTCTTCTGAGACTCATCGATCCGGTTGTCCCCTTCCTGGAAAATCAAACGGCAAGCATATCACTGCGACCGTCTGTCAGGGCGCTGGTGGCTGCCGTGCTGTTGACGGCGCCGGCCGGACTGCCCGGGGCTGAAATCTCCGAGCGTGCGCGAAAGCTGCACGAAGACGCGTTCGTCTTTGACGGGCACGTCCACATGATCACGCGACAGTTCTACCACGGCGGGAATATCGGCGATCGCGTCCAGGACGGGCAGGTTGATCTGCCAAGAATCAAGGATGGCGGCGTAGATGCCCTGTGCTTCACAGTTTATGTGACCGAGAAGTACTACCCGCCGCGGTACGAGACAAGGCAGGCTCTCCGGCTGATCGATTTCGCACTGGAACAGATAGAGAAGAACAAAGACCGGATTGAACTGGCCTTGAACGCCTCAGAGATCGAGCGAATCAACCGTTCAGGCAAGATCGCGGCGGTGCTCGATCTCGAGGGTAGCGCGGATCTGGACGGCGACCTAGGCGTCCTCCGAAACCTCTTCCGCCTGGGCCTGCGAGTCATCCAGCTTCCGGCGCACAACTGGACGAGCAACTACGCCGACTCCTGTTGTGCACCGCCGAAATGGGGCGGCCTCAACGAGCGCGGGCGGGCTCTTGTCCGCGAAATGAACCGTCTCGGGATGATGATCAACATTTCCCACGCTTCGGACCAGACCGTCGAGCAGGCGATCGACCTGAGTACCGATCCGATCGTGGCCACCCATCACGGCCTCCGGAGCCTGAACGACATCCCCCGTAATATGCCTGACGGGCTGATGAAGAAGCTCGCGGCGAAAGGCGGCGTCATCGGTTTTCACATCGGGAACGAGTTTCACAACCGGCCGATGTTCGAATGGCGAACGAAGCAGCAGAAAAAGGCCTTCTGGGACACGAGCACAATTGGCAAAAGAGAGGCCGCTCTTTCGATCGAGGAGATCGACCGGATTGTCGCACCCGAGTTCCCGATGGTGGGCATGAATCCTCCCGATGAGCTGATGTTTTCGGTGGACCAGTGGATTGACGTGGTCGATCGGGCGATCCAAGTGGTCGGCGAGGATCATGTGTCGCTCGGCAGCGATTTTGACGGAGGGCCTACCCCGCCGCGTGGAATGCGCGACATCCGGGACCTGCCGATGCTGACCGACGCGATGTTAAGACGGGGCTATTCCGAGAGCCGGATACGAAAGTTTCTGGGCGGGAACCTGATGCGAGTCTTCCGGCAAGTTACTGAAAAATAGAGATTTAGCGGCAAGAACCTCGCCATTCCCGCGTAGTTCTCAGTCTTTTCTATAAAAAGGGCTTGCATTTTTCGCGAGAATTCCTATACTTTTGTGTCACCTATTAAGGGCCGCCGGCAGTTCGGCCCGAAAAGAGTCGACGGCGGCTGTGGAAGGAGGCGGTGGCATGAAGGGGACTTCGGTCAGCGACAGCAGGTGGCAGCAGAGGGAATCCTACCGCCGGGTGCTGCTCGACAAGAAGGCGGAGGTTCTCGCGAAGCTGGGCGGGAAATTCGATACCCTGGCGGCAATGGGACGGGTCGCCGAGGATGACCAGGCGACGATCTCGCATGACGAGTTCGTCCTGCTCAGGCTAAACAGCTTGGACTATGACCAACTCAGACTCGTCGAGGAAGCGCTGGAACGGCTGAGGCACGGCGGTTTTGGTGTGTGCCAGCATTGCGGCGAACCGATCTCGAAAAAGCGATTGCAGGCGATTCCGTGGGCACGAAACTGCATCGCGTGCCAGAATCTCCTGGCGGCACTGTCACCGGATGTTCAAGAGACAAGAGCGATATCGCCGGCACTGTGAGTGCACTGGTAGATTGGTCGGGTGACCGGTGCTCCACTGGTGCGGAAGCCCACTTTTGAGTTCTACGCGTACCGCCTGCGTTTCATTGCGGCCGATCCGTTGCGATTTCCGGCCGGGGGCGCCGGCAACACGGTCCGGGGCGCGTTTGGCACTATTCTCCGCAGGACCGTGTGCGTTCCAGACTGCGTCAATGCGAAGACCTGCGCGATTCGGACGACATGCCCGTACGCACGAATCTTCGAACCGGCCGCGGCAGCAGGGCCCGGGCCCAGCGGATTGAAGGACTGGCCCCGGCCTTTCGTTTTGCGCGCCCATCATCTTGACGGGCGCACGCTCGTTCCCGGCGAGAGGTTTCACTTCGACCTGCACATTTTCGATCTACGCGACCCGGCTGTTGTTTACTTTGTGCTGACGTTCGCGCAACTCGCACAAGAAGGACTCGGCACTGGAAGGGGACGCGCCCGGCTGGAGACAGTCGATCAGCTCCGGCTGGACGGCACGGCTGCAGCGAGGATCTACGAAGGAGCTACTTTAGTGGTCCGGGATCCTGTGGAGCCGCTCGGTCTCAGCCTCGCTCCGGCAAACGACCCCGTGACGCGAGTGCGGGTGCGTTTTGTCACGCCTACCGAACTGAAGAGCGCCGGCGATATCGCGCCCCGGCCCGAATTCCAGACTCTGTTCGGACGCATCCGGGACCGCATCAGCGCCTTGCGTGCTCTTTACGGACCGGGGCCTTTAGAGATTGACTTCCGCGGCATGGGTGAGCGGGCGGGCCAAGTGCGGATGAGCCGCTGCAAGATCCGCCATGTCGAGTCAGCACGCCGGTCCACGCGGACTGGGCAAACCCATCCGCTCGGAGGCTTCACGGGCGAGGCCGAGTACGAGGGGGAACTGGCTGAATTCCTGCCTTATCTCCATGCCGCGCACTGGACGGGCATTGGCCGCCAGACCGTCTGGGGCAAAGGCGTTATCGAGGTCCAGACGGGCTGTTAGCTTGAGCCTCTCGCCTTGCGGATCTCTTCGGTCAATGCGGGGACGACCTCGAAAAGATCACCCACGATGCCGTAGTCGGCAACCTCGAAGATGGGAGCTTCCGGGTCTTTATTCACGGCTACGATGGTCTTCGACCCCTTCATCCCGACTAGGTGTTGGATTGCACCGGAGATCCCAATCGCGACGTACAGCTTGGGTGAGACAGTCTGGCCCGAACTTCCGACCTGACGCTCCATCGGAAGCCAACCATTGTCACAGATAGGCCGGGAAGCACCGAGCTCGGCACCGAGAGCCTCTGCCAGCTTCTCGATAATCTGGAGGTGCTCCTTCTCTTTGATGCCGCGGCCGACAGAGACGATCACCTCGGCGTTCGACAGGTCAACCGCGCCAGCGGATTCACGGAACGGCTCCAGCGGCGTCACGCGGATGACGGCATCGTCGAGTTCGGGTATAAATGTCTCCACCGGCGCAAGACCGGCTTCGAGGCTGTCCGCGCGGTAGGCGCCTGCCTGCACCGACACGAAGTACGGAGCGGGACCCGTACAACGGATGTCAGCACTCAGTTTCCCCTGAAAAAGCTGCCGGACAAAAACTGGAACGCCGTCCACAACCACGTGATGGATGATGTCACTCACGAGCACCCGGCCGAAACGCGTGGCCAACTTCGGTGCATAGTCCCGGGCCTGATACGTATGCGGAAACAGCACAAGGGAAGGCTGTATTTTCAGGATTAGGGCCTCCAAAGCCCCCGTGAAGCCGTCAGCAGTATACGTCGAAAGCACCGAGTGCTCGACGGCATAGACGCTATCCAGTTTCCACTTTGCGGCCTTTGACGCTCGCTCGCTTGCGGCGTTGCCGAGAACCGCGGCCGATACGGGCCAGCTCAAATCAGCGGCCATCTGCTGACCCGCGGCAAGCGCCTCCCACGACAGGCGGTGCCATGAACCGCCCTGTTGCTCCAAAACCACCAGGATTCGGCTCATAGCACTCGGGCCTCGAATCTGAGTTTCTCGACCAGCTTCGCCGCCACGTCTTTCGCCGGACCTTCCAGCACCTGAACCTGTTTGGAATGCCGCGGTTGGTAAACCTTCTGGATTTCGACTTGCGGAGTGGTGTCCACGCCGAGATCCGTCGCGGTAAGCCGGCGCACCTCCTTCGTCCTGGCCTTCTTGATCCCCATGAGGGTGGCGTAGCGGAGTTTGCTGATGCCGGACTGAATCGTCAGCACCGCTGGCATCGGCATCTCGATCCGCTGGAACCAACCGCCCTCCAGTTCCCGCTTCACCCGCAATGTGCCGTCGAGTTTCTCGACCTGCATGATGATAGTGGCGTGTGGAAGGCCGAGCAGCTCGGCAAGGACGACGCCCGTCTGACCTGCGCCAAGGTCATCGGACTGAAGCCCAGTGAGTATCAGGTCAGGGCTCTCGGATCCGACGGCGGCGGCCAGCAGGCGGGCCACACCGAGCGTGTCGATGGCGCCGAGGTTGTCCTCTTCGACGTGGATGGCGCGGTCCGCGCCTTTGGCCAGCGCTTCCCGGATCGTTTGGGCCGCCCGGGCGGGCCCGATGCAGACAACGAGCACCTCTCCACCGTACTTCTCCTTGAGCTGGAGTCCCTCTTCGAGGGCGTACGCGTCCGGCTCGTTGATTTCAAAGGAAAGGTCGCCTTCCTGAATCCAACGTGCAGATGAATCCGGCCGCAAGATGGAATCACGTGCAGGTACCTGCTTAACGGAGACGGCGATTTTCATGTGTTCACCACTCAACCAGCGACCCGGAGCGCCATGTGTCGGCGGTCAAGACGAATCAGCACTCAATCGCCGGCGTAGCGCTTGAAGATCAAGCAGCCGTTCGTACCGCCAAATCCAAACGAGTTGGATAAGGCATACTCGATTTTCATGGGCCGCGCCTGGTTCGGCACGTAGTCGAGGTCGCAATCCGGATCGGGGACCTCGTGATTGATCGTCGGCGGAGCGATCTGATCGCGAATCGCGAGAACCGTAATACCCGCCTCGATTCCACCTGCGCCGCCTAACAGGTGGCCGGTCATCGACTTGGTGGAACTGACAGCCACTTTGTAGGCGTGATCACCGAAACACTTCTTCACGGCCGCCGTTTCGATCCTGTCACCGACGTCGGTGGAAGTGCCGTGCGCGTTAATGTAGTCGATCTGAGACGGCTGGAGGCCCGCGTCACGAAGGGCGTTGCGCATGACTCGGAAGGCGCCGTCGCCATCTTCGGAAGGCGCGGTGATGTGGTGCGCATCGCCGCTCATGCCATATCCGACAAGCTCCGCGAGGATCTTCGCGCCACGCCGTTTGGCCCACTCCAACTCCTCCAAAATAAGAATTCCCGCGCCTTCGCCGACCACAAAGCCATCGCGATCCCTGTCCCAGGGCCGGCTTGCCCGCTCGGGAGCGTCGTTGCGCGTCGACAGCGCCCTCATGGCGGCAAATCCGCCGATGCTCATCGGACAGACTGGCGCTTCGGCGCCGCCACAAATCATGACGTCCGCGTCGCCGCGCTCGATAATCCGGTACGAATCCCCAATGGCGTGTGCACCTGTGGTACAGGCCGTGGCGGTGGCGGAATTCGGCCCTTTCGCGCCGAAGCGAATGGAAACGTATCCCGAGGCGAGGTTCACGATGGTGGCGGGGATGAAGAAGGGCGAAATGCGGCCCGGCCCTTTCTCGATCAGGTTCTTGTGTTCCCGCTCGATGATCTCAAATCCGCCGATGCCACTGCCGATGTAGACACCGACCCTCTCCTGATCCTCTTCGGCCGTCTTCAGCCCGGCCGACGCAACCGCGAAATCAGAGGCGGCGATCGCGAACTGAATGAAGCGTCCCATCTTCTTCAGTTCCTTGCGCTCGATGAACTGCTCCGGACTGAAGTCCCGGATTTCCCCCGCGATACGACAGGCAAAGGCCGTGGCGTCAAACGCGGTAATGTTCTTGATGCCGGAACGCGCGCTGCATAGCGCCCGCCAAGACTCCTCCGTACCGACGCCCACGGGTGTCACCAGTCCAATGCCGCTAACGACAACTCTACGCGACAAATCTCCCCCTTTTTGAAAAGCCTAACATGGGAAGTCGCTGTTACTTCTTGGCGGCCTTGGCTTCGATGTAGTCGACGGCGTCCTTGACGGTGCGGATTTTTTCGGCGTCTTCGTCGGGGATGTCCAACTCGAAGGCCTCTTCGAAGGCCATCACGAGTTCGACGATGTCGAGCGAGTCAGCGCCCAGATCATCGACGAATGAGGCGGTCCCATCGACCTGGCCCTCGTCGACGCCAAGCTGCTCGACAATAATCTGCTTCACCTTCTGTTCAACTGACGACATGAATCCTCCCAAACTCGCTTGAAACCACTATAGCCTCCGGGCCGGCGGTTCCCTGAAAGACACAATCTCATATTCGCTGGCCTGTCGGTGATCATGCCAGCCGGGGCTGTGTACAAATCAACTGATTCTAGCTACGATCAGAACATTCCGCAACTGTCTTGCGCGCTTTTCCTTAGCGATCGCGAGCGGCCGGCAAGTTGTTCTCGTCGCAGAACTCCTCGCCACCCCCGTTCTGGGCGACGCGGATTCCTAATCCAGTGCGAAGACGGATTCCGTTGAAACGAACACGCACCACTTTCGGGAGCAGATCGACGGGCGCGGGGAGGCCGGCCCGACTCTCCGAGGCAAGCAACCGGCCGTTTTCGTCATGGACGGAGACGGTAAATGATGTGAACCCAGCGATCCACCTCGGGACGAAAGCTGGGTCGTGTGGAATGCGTTTCAGCATGGGCGGA
>JAEHDI010000278.1 GCA_016880505.1 Bryobacterales bacterium
GCGTTTTTCTCTGCGTCCGCTGGCCGCGACGCTCCTGTTTCTGGCGACGCCGGCGTTCGTGGTCAACGGGAACTCTCTCGAATCCGACATCCCGTTCCTGGCGTTTTGGATGGCCTCGATCGCCCTCTTTGTCGGCGCTGTGGAGACGCGTTCTCCGCTTCGGCTCCTCGCAGCGGTGGGCGCGATGGTTCTCGCGGCGCTTGCAGCCTACCAGTCCGTCGTGATGGTCCCGATCCTCGCGCTCTATTTATGGTGGAACGCGAGGAACTGGCGGCCGGGATGGGCAGCTGTTCTGGCTTCGCCCGTGACCCTTGTGTTCTGGCAGATCTGGGAGCGGGCGTCGACGGGAGAGATTCCGGTCGCCGTGCTCGGCGGTTATTTCCAGACTTACGGATTTCAGGCGCTGCTCCCGAAGCTTCGGAGCGCAGTGGCTCTCACGGCGCATTCGGCATGGATTGTCTTCCCTGTGCTGGCCCTGGTCGCATTCCGCCGCGCGGGCCGCACCGCGTGGATTGCCGCGCTTGCAGGCGCGGCAGGCGCGGCGTTTCTCGATCCGCATCCGCTGTTCTGGGCTTCGTTCGGGACAGGAGTACTCGTGCTGGCATGGTGCGCTGGTCGGCTGCGTTCCGCGAGCATGGAGGAACGCTTCCTCGCCGCCTGGGTCATGCTCTTCTTTGTCAGCGCCCTGGTGCTGTTTTTCGCCGGATCGGCCCGCTACCTATTGCCGATCGCCGCCCCGCTTGCCCTGCTTGCTTCCCGAGCTTTCGCCCACCGCCCACGCTGGCTCACCGCGGCGTTCGTCGCCCAGCTAGCACTTGGACTGTCACTGAGTGCGGTGAATTTTCAGCACTGGGACGGATACCGGGCGTTTGCCCGCGAGTTGCAGCACGAAACGGAGACGCGGCGGGTATGGATCAACGGCGAATGGGGCCTTCGTTTTTACTTCGAGGCTGACGGCGGTCTCCCGCTGATGCGCGGGCAGGCCGTGCAGCCGGGCGAGATGGTGGTTTCGAGCGAGCTTGCGTTCCCCATCCGGTTCACCACCGGCGGCGGCGTGCTCGTCCCCGTGAAGGAGCATGAGATCCGGCCGTCGCTCCCGCTTCGGCTGTTCGGACTCGGCGCCCGCTCCGCTTACTCCAGCGCGTCCCTCGGATTCCGCCCGTTCGATTTCTCGACCGGTCCCGTGGATCGCGTCCGGGCGGATCTCGTCGTCGAGCGGAAACCGTCCCTTTCGTATCTCCCGATGAACGCGTCCGAAGCAGCGCAGCAAATCGTGAGTGGCATCTATGAGTTGGACGGTGGGCAATGGCGATGGATGGGAGATCGCGCGGTCCTGTTGCTCCGCCGCCCTGAGGCCGCCCTTCCGCTGCACGTCGCGCTTCACATCCCCAGTCAATCGCCGGCCCGCCGCATCACGGTTACCGTTGACGGAGTGCAGGTCGCGGACAAGACCTTTGCCGCCCCCGGAACATACACCCTGACTTCGGAGCCCGTCGTGACGGCGTCGGACAGCCCGACAGTCACCATCACCGCGGACCGGACATTCTCCGTCGCGGGTGATCACCGCAAGCTTGGCGTCATTCTGAGCGCTGTCGGGTTTGAGCGCTGAGTAGTTCGCGCGCAGCCAAAAGCACCTCGTCGACCTCGATCGTCTCCATCTCCATGCCGGCTGGCCGCGTGGACACGATCCGCACTTTCGGGCCGCGCGGCGCCCA
>JAEHDI010000279.1 GCA_016880505.1 Bryobacterales bacterium
GCCTCGCCCTAGTGTACAATGCGCGTGATGAAAGCTCTCGTACTTCTCTTCACGCTCTCTGCTGCCGTCTCGATGGCGCAGATCCGCGTCGGCATCATCGGCACCGACACGTCGCATGTCCCTGCCTTTACCAAAGTTCTGAACGACCCAAGTTCGCCGGACCACATCCCCGGCGCCCGAGTGGTGGCGGCGTATAAGGGCGGCAGTCCCGACGTCGAGTCGAGCTACACCCGTGTCGACAAGTTCGCCGAGGAGATCCGCACAAAGTGGAACGTCGAATTGGTCAAAGATATCCCGACGCTGTGCTCGAAGGTGGACGTTGTGCTGCTCGAGAGCGTCGACGGCCGTGTGCACCTGGAGCAGGTGAAGCCGGTGATCGCCGCCGGGAAACCCGTATTCATCGATAAGCCGCTCGCGGCAACCCTCGATGAGGCTCGCGAGATCGCGCGGCTGGCGAAAGAGGCGGGCGTTCCGTGGTTCAGCACGTCGAGCCTCCGCTACAGCGAAGTCGCCACCTCGATGAAGTATCCCGACGCCAAAGGCGTGATCACGTGGGGACCCGGCCCGACCGAGCCCCATCACTACCTCGACCTCTCCTGGTACGGCATCCACGCCGTCGAGATCCTCTACACGCTGATGGGCCCTGGATGCGAGGAGGTTACCCGCACTTCCTCGGCTGACGGCGACGTCATCGTCGGCCGCTGGAAGGACGGGCGCACCGGCACAGTTCATTCGCTGCGCACCTCGAGCGAGTACGGTGCGGTCGTGTTCCGTCCGAAGCAAGTCGAGCAGAGCCGACCCGACATGAAGTCCGGCTATGCGCCGATGCTGCGGGAGATCGTGAAATTCTTCCAGACAAAGCAACCGCCCGTGCCGAACGAGGAGACTCTCGAGCTCTTCGCCTTTATGGATGCGGCCCAGCGCAGCAAGGAAGCGGGCGGCAAACCGGTGCGGCTGCGGTAACTGCCAGCCACGGGAGCACGGAGAACTCTTCTGATGACCAGACGGGAATTCGGTGAGTGGATGATGGCGTCGGGCGTGCTGGCCACGGCCCCTCTTGCAGCCCAGGCGCCGGTGGAAGCGACGGGATCGCACATCGGCAACCTCTATCCGTTCGTTCAGAAACAAGCGGACCGGTCAAAGCTCGAACTTTCATTCCTGCGGCCGGAGTTTCGCGACCTGAAACCGTGGAAGTCGCGAGCGCGGGCGCGCGTTTTCGAGCAGATGTTCTACACGCCGCCCCCTGCAGACCCGGCTCCGCGCCAGATCCGCCGCACGGACCGCGGCGACTACATCGAGGAATACCTCACCTTCCAGACAACGCCGGATATCCGCGTTCCGGCATTCGTGCTCGTGCCGAAGAACGCGAAACTCCCGGCGCCTGGCATCGTCGCGCTGCACGACCACGGCGGCTTTTACCTTTGGGGTAAGGAGAAAATTGTTCAGCAGGACGGCGAACACCCCGCGTTGACAGAATTCCGGAAGACCTACTATGGCGGGCGGAGTGTCCCCATCGAACTCGTCCGTAAGGGCTACGTGGTCATCGTGATTGACATGTTCTATTGGGGCGAGCGCCGGATGATCCTCGACGACGACCCCTCAGACTTCCGCGAGCGGCCCTCGTCCATGCCCAAGGAGCGGATCAACGAGTTCAACGGCCGCTCCGGCCAAAATGAACAACTCGTGGCGCGGAGCCTGTTCACCGCCGGCATAAGCTGGCCGGGCGTGCTCCTTTGGGACGACATCCGGACTGTGGACTACCTCGCTTCCCGTCCCGAGGTGGACAAGAGCCGGCTCGGCTGCGTGGGTCTTTCTGTCGGCGGCTACCGCAGCTTCCTGCTTGCCGCCCTCGACGAGCGGATCAAGGCTGCGGTGGACGTAGGCTGGATGACCTCCTTCGCCTCCCAGATCCGGACTCAGGTGATCCACTCGATGGGCCTCACGTTTCATCTCGTCGGACTGTACCGGTACCTCGACCTTCCGGACTTGGCCGCCCTGATCGCGCCCCGCTGTCTGATGGTCATCAACGGCTCCAAGGACACCCTGTTCGCGCCCGACGGAGTAAAGGCGGCGTTCGAGAAGATCGCCCGAATCTACCGGAAAGCCGGCGCTCCTGACCACCAGCGCTGCCGCCTTTTCGACGCGCCTCACGAATTCAACC
>JAEHDI010000280.1 GCA_016880505.1 Bryobacterales bacterium
AGCGGCAGGTCGCCGATCTCGTCGAGAAACAGTGTGCCGCCCGCCGCCGATCGCACCAGCCCCGGCTGGTCTGCCACGGCTCCCGTGAACGCGCCCCGGCGATGTCCGAAGAGCTGGCTGTCGGCGAGGTCGCGGCCGGTGGTCGTGCAGTTGTAGGGGAGAAACAACGACTCGCTTCGGTGCGAACCCACATGAATGGCCCTCGCCACGAGCTCCTTGCCGGTGCCACTCTCGCCTGTGATCAGGACGGTGAGATCGTTGCCTTGGAGCCGCTGAATCTGTTCGACCACGCGCGACATCGCTTCGCTGGCAAACAGGAATCCGGGCAGCAGCGGTTCGAGCGATTGATCGACATGGGCCGCCTCCGGTGAATCCGACCGATCCTGGGCCGCGCAGAGCGCGAAACCCTGGCGAGCCACGATCAGGATCATCCGCAGACGGCGGAGAACTGCGTACCCAATCGGCCGGTTCGCCGTCACGACCCCAAATCGTGGTCCGTGCACATCCCGACCAATGCCTTCGACGAACGCCGTATCACGGCCGGCCAGCTGGCCGTGCGAGGCGGACCGCGCCAACGCCCGCGCTCCATCCTCGCTGATCCCGGCGGCGGCGACGAGACGCACGGTTCATGTCCCGCAGCGTGCGGCCATAAATCATCCGGAGTTCGGGATTATTCGGCTCAGCCGCCACCACCTGTTCCAGAAACGGCACTGCCTTCTCGGTCTGGCCTCCACGGATGTAAGCCATCGCCAGCGCCAGCCGGTTGGCCGGCGTGGGCGACTTCGCGACCGCCCATTCCAGGTGCGGTATCGCCTCGGCGGGCTTGCCGGTCTCGATCAGCAGCTCACCGAGCCGTTCGCGGGCTGCCGCGTCGTCGAGAAACTGCTGGTAAATCGCGATCGCCTCGGACGGCTGCTTCTTTTTTTCGTAGAGGGCGGCAAGCTCGAGCAGCGCGTCCCGGAAAGAGGCATCGAGCGCGACCGCCTGCCGGAAGTGTTCCGCTCCCTCTGCGAGACGATCCTGCCGAAGCATGGTGCGTCCGAGCCCCAATTGCGCTTGCGGCGATTTCGGGTCAAGCTCCGTGGCAGACCGGTAGAGCTCCTCGGCCTTTGGGAAGTCGCCGCCGGCGAATGTCGCCTCCGCGAGGTAGAACACGGTGCGGAAATCTTTCGGTTTCTTTTCCCCCGCGGACTGAAGGAGCGGAAGCGCCTCGCCCGCGCGCTTCTGGCGAACGAGAACGATGCCGAGGTTCAGCTCGGCCTCGAACAATCCCGGCTTGATCTCGAGGACCTTCCGATACTCGGGAATCGCTTCGGCGTCCTTCCCAAGAAGGCTATACGAAAGGGCGAGATGGAAGTGTGCGCTGTACTCCTTCGGATCGGCCTCGACCGCCTTCGAGAAAAGCTGCGCGGCTTCCTCGTATTTGTTCGCTTCAAGCGCCTTCAGACCCTCGGCCGAATAGTCGACTGTCTGGAGCCAGAAGAGCAGCGCGACCGCGGCGGGCCACATACTTTTAGTCTATCCTGTGCTGGGGCGCCGTTCGCTCACGGTCGGGGTTTCTTAACGGCCGCCGCGACGGTCATCAACCTTCAAACCAAGCAACCGTCAGCTTGGGTTCCCTTCGGACAAAACCTTGCGCAGGTAGCGGCCCGTGTAGGAAGCTTTCACCGCCGCAACCTGTTCCGGGGCGCCCTGCGCAACGATCGCGCCGCCGCGGTCGCCGCCCTCAGGACCGAGGTCGATGATCCAGTCGGCCGCGCGGATCACCTCCATGTTGTGCTCGATGATCAGGATGCTCCCGCCGTTTTGAATGAGCTTCTGAAACGCGTCGAGCAGCTTGGCAATATCGTCGAAATGAAGACCGGTGGTCGGCTCGTCGAAGATGTACAGCGTGCCCTGGCAGGTCGCCTGCGTCAGGTGGGCCGCCAGTTTCACTCTCTGCGCTTCACCGCCCGAGAGCGTCGTGGCGGACTGCCCGAGGCGCAGGTAACCGAGTCCGACGTCGGCGAGAACTTTCAGGCGTGCGCACAGACGCGGCTGGTCTGCAAAAACCGAGAGCGCCTCCTTCACTGTGAGTTGGAGCACTTCGTGGATGTTCAGACCGCGGTATCTCACCTCGAGGATGCCGCTCTTGAAGCGCGTGCCCTTGCACTCCTCGCAAACGAGCTCGACATCGGCAAGAAACTGCATCTCGACGGTTACCGTGCCGTCGCCTTGGCAGGTCTCGCACCGTCCGCCGGGGATGTTGAAAGAGAAGTGCCCGGGGGTGTAACCGCGCCGGTCGGCCTCCGGAGTGGATGCGAACAGCGCGCGGATGATGTCGAACGCCTTGATGTAGGTGACGGGGTTGGAACGCGGCGTGCGCCCGATGGGCGATTGATCCACGAGCACGGCGTCAGTCAGCAGGTCGGCCTTCTCCACGCGCCGGCAAGTGACCTTCTCGGTAACCTCCGGGATCTCCTCTTCCTCTCCCGCGGGCGCCGTCCCGGCCTTCCGAAAGTGCGACTGGAGAGCGTGGTAGATCACGTCGTGGACGAGGGTCGACTTGCCCGAGCCCGAGACGCCTGTCACCGCCACCATCATCCCGAGCGGAATCTCGACGTCGATGTTTTTCAGGTTGTGGAGCCGCGCGCCAAGAAACCGGACTACTTTCCGGGAGTTGACCTGCCGTCGCGCGCGGGGGTGCGACGTCTTCAGCTCGCCCCGCAGGTAGCGCCCAGTGAGCGACCCGGCGCCATTCGAGGACAGCGCCTTGAAAGGTCCCTCGAACACGATCCGCCCGCCAAGCTCCCCGGCGCCGGGACCGAGATCGACGATGTGATCCGACGACCGCATGACATCGGCGTCGTGCTCGACGACCACAATCGTGTTTCCGAGGTCGCGCAATTCCTCGAGGATGCGGATCAGTCTCGACGTGTCGCGCGTGTGCAGCCCGATCGACGGTTCGTCGAGCACGTAGCAGGCGCCCACGAGGCGCGATCCGAGGCAGGTCGCAAGCTGGATGCGCTGAGCCTCGCCGCCGGAAAGCGTCGCCGAGAGCCGGTCGAGCGTCAGGTAATCGAGCCCCACGTCGTTCAGAAACTTCAGCCGCTGCCGGATCTCCACCAGGATCTTGCCGGCGATACGCTGTTCCGTTTCCGTCAGATCGAGGCTGTCGAAAAAGACGTGGGCTTCGGCGATATTCATTCGCGAGACGTCGGCCAGCGTGCGATCGCCGACGCGAACGTAAAGCGCCTCACGGCGCAGTCGTGAGCCTCCGCAGTCCGGGCATTCGGCGTAACCGCGGTACCGGCTCAGAAAAACCCGCACGTGGACCTTGTATTTCTTGGTTTCCAGTTTTTCGAAAAAGCCGCGGATGCCGTGGAAACGCCCTTCTCCTTCGATCAAGAAACGTTTCTCGGCGTCCGTCAGATCGGCGAAAGGGACGTTCAATCGCACCTTGCCGCGGCCGTGGCGCTTCAGCTCCCACATGCCCCAGCGATGCTGCGGCTTCGTCCACGGCTCCACCGCCCCTTCTTCGAGCGACAGTGATTTGTCAGGGATGACCCGGTCCATGTCGTAGTCGATCGTGTTGCCAAATCCCTGGCAGCGGGGACACGCTCCGGTCGGGCTGTTGAAGCTGAACAGGCGCGGCTCCGGTTCGGCGAATTCGATGCCGCACGTCTTGCAGGCGAACTTCTCGCTGAAGCGCAGGCGCTCGGGGGGCTCCACGCCGGCGCGCTCGAAAATGATCTCTCCCGCCTCGCGGTAACACGTTTCGGTGGTGTCCACCAGCCGTTGGTGAAGGTCCGGCGCCATCACAATGCGGTCGACGAGCGCGAACAGCGGCTCGGCGAAATCGATCTCCAGCAGCGACTCCGGGGTTGAGAACTCGAACATCCGGCTGTGCTGGAACAGGCGGTTGAAGCCCATTTTCCGCAACTCGAAGAGGTGATCGCGCAGCGCCCTCGTGTCGCCCGCCGGCTCCTGGCGGATAGGGAACAGGGCGTACCACCGCGAGCCGGACGGCTCCGCCTGTATCCTTCCGGCGACCTGATCCACCGTGTCCTTCTCGACCTGCCGCCCGCAATTCGGGCAGTATGTGCGACCGGCTCGGGCGTAGAGCAGGCGCAGGAAGTCGTACAACTCCGTCGCCGTCGCTACCGTCGAGCGAGGGTTGCGGGTGGTATTCTTCTGCCGGATCGCGATCGGCGGCGCCAAACCCGCGATCTCATCCACGTCCGGCTTCTCCATCCGTTCGAGAAATTGGCGCGCATAAGCAGACAGCGATTCGACATAACGTCGCTGGCCCTCGGCATAGATCGTGTCGAAGACAAGGGACGATTTTCCCGAGCCGGATACGCCCGTCACTACCGTGAGCAGGTTGTGCGGAATCGCGAGCGAGACGTTCTTCAGGTTGTGGACCCGCGCCCCGCGAATCAGGATGAAATCTTCCACTACAATTTATTGTATTCTCCGAATTCGGCGCGCCTCAGCGCTCGATCCATGAAACCGTTCCGCCGGCTCCTTCTCCGCTGGTATGACCGTGCCGCCCGGCCGCTGCCGTGGCGCACGACGCGGGACCCATACCGAATCTGGGTCTCGGAGATCATGCTGCAGCAGACGCGCGTCGCCGCGGTCCTGCCCTATTACGAGCGATTCCTGGCGCGCTTCCCGGACGCCGCCAGTCTCGCCGCGGCTCCCGAAAGCGAATTGCTGGCTCTGTGGAGCGGCCTCGGCTACTACTCACGCGCGAGAAACATGCAATCGGCGGCAAGAAAAATCGTCGAGCTCGGCAGCTTTCCGCGCGACTACGATCAGATCCGGCGGCTCCCCGGGGTGGGGGATTACACCGCCGCCGCAATCGCCAGCATCGCCTTCGGACTGCCGTACGCGGTGCTCGACGGCAACGTCTTGCGCGTCCTCAGCCGGCTCACGAACGACGCGGGCGACATCGCGTCAACGGCCGTTCGACGGCGCTTGCACGAGAAGGCGCAGGC
>JAEHDI010000281.1 GCA_016880505.1 Bryobacterales bacterium
AGTCTGGAAACAGGTTGCCGCTCCACCGCAGGCAAGGAATCAACGCATCCGGATACCAGCCGGCGCCCAGGGTGTAGCTCTGGTTCGACCGTTTCTTGACGTCGACGTACCACTCCTTGAACAGATCGATATGGTCCGCGGGGATTCGGACGCCGGATGGCCCGACAAGATCGGAAAACTCGAGCTTCACGCGCGACAGCGGTGCGTTACCGTTACGCTCGACAACCACCTGAAATGCAGTTGTCTCGTTCCTGGCCGCCGCGATGTGAACAGTCTTCGTGCCGGCGTCCCAGACCAGGTTCGATTCCTGGTACTTGCCTGTAAGACAATCCGGGAACAAAAGGGGATCGTCCTCAATCGCCCGGGACGTTATCGGATTGATCCGGTAATAGTCGCCAATGGCCCACACCTTCATGCCGGTGTCCTGGGGGGCGGCTGCTGTTGCGTCAACAACAACGAAGCGCAGAAGCGCGAAGAGACACAATGCAATCATTCGCATATACGACCTCTTGAGGGTAGTGGAGCGTGGCGGTAGTCGGCGCCGCGCCGCTCAGAATGGCTCAGGGTGAACGGTAACATCGGCCCGCGGGATGACCTCCTGAATCGCAATCTCAATCACTTCCGTAAGCCCGTGAACGCTCGACAGGGTCTGGCCACCGTCCACGAGAACGTGAAGGTCAACGAACAGGACCGGACCGGAGTAGCGAATCCGGATGTTGTGACAATCTAAGACACCAGGCACGGCCGCGACAACGGCAGCGATCTGCTCTTCCATACCCGCGGGAGCGGTGTCAAGAAGAGCGTCGACCGTTTGACGGCCGAGTTGCGCGCTCACCCACACTACGACCGCCGAGACGCCCAGCGCAGCCACGGCGTCGCCGTGGCTGAGAAACCCAAGGGATGGAAGCCACTCGCCCAGCTTGACCGAAACGAGCCCAAGAATGACGACTCCGGAACTCCAGATATCGGTCCGGAAATGGAGTGCGTCCGCCTCGAGGGCCTGGCTATGGTATTTCTTGGCCACCCGCGTCAACACTCGCG
This sequence comes from Bryobacterales bacterium, assembly GCA_016880505.1. Classification (GTDB taxonomy): domain Bacteria; phylum Acidobacteriota; class Terriglobia; order Bryobacterales; family Bryobacteraceae; genus JAEHDI01. Next base: position 1,042 of record JAEHDI010000281.1, read on the forward strand.
ATCGGGAGTAGTCGATCACGATCGAAGTGATCATCACGATGAACGACCATGCGGTGACCTCGACATCGATCCGACTTGATGCCAAACGGTGAACCGCTTCCCACACGATCCAGGCACAGGTGAGGAGCAAGAGCAGAGTTTCGAACAGCGCTGACAGGTTTTCGATTTTGCCGTGTCCGTACAGATGACTGCGATCAGCAGGGCGGCCCGCGAACCGAACTGCCAGAAAAGTCATCCCGGCAGCTACCAAGTCGAGACCCGAGTGGGCCGCCTCGGCAAGGATCCCCAGGCTACCGGTAAGAAGACCGACAGTGACTTTGAACGCCGTGAGGGCAACGGCGGCGATGAGCGAATTCAGAGCGGCGGAACGTTTTTCGCCGCTCTCCGTTGGACGGACCGTATTCGCCATCTGGAGGTAAAGCTATCACAGTCACCTTCCATGACGGAATACCGCAGTTTTCACATTCAAAAGACGGCGTCTGGGTGTATTATGCTGTTCGAAGGCCCCGTTGACAGCCGCTCGGAGAGAGAACGGTCGGTCGGGCCGTCGGTGCCGCATGAAGGGATGCCATTCCATTCGCGTAACGGCTCGTAGCGGGCGACTTTTGCAGCTTGCGATGTTTCTGGCGGTACCGGCCGCCGTCTACGGCGTGAGCAGCGACACGCCCTCCGAGCGAACCGGCGCCGCGGCGGATGGCAACCACGAAACCAGCGTCAACACCGCTTCGGAAGGTTGCGGCAGCCTGACAGCGGCGCCCGTGATCACTGCGGTGGTCAATGCCGGATCCTATCGCCAGCAGGACGGCATCGCGATGAACACGATGCTGGCGATTTACGGTTCCGGCTTCGCGCCGCCGGGAACGTCCCGCGTGGTCGGGACATCCGACATTCTGGAAAACAGGTTCCCCGAAACACTTGCCTGCGTGGGCGTGGAGATCGCCGGCCAGCCTGCGATCATGGCATATCTCTCTGACACTCAGATCAACGTGCAGGCGCCCACCAACCTTTTGTTCGGTCCGGCTGAAGTCGAGGTGAGGCTGAATAAGGGACAACCCAACGAAGTGAAGGGCAAGTTCAGCGGCGTCCAGGTCCGAACATACTCGCCGGCGTTCTTCCAGTTTCTCCCGTCTTTAAGCATTGCGGCGCAAATTGCCCCGAGCTACGAAGTGTTGGCCCGGCCCGAGGTCCATCCGCAGGGCCGCGCCGTGAAGCCGGGTGAGGTAGCGATCTTGTACGGGACGGGTTTCGGCCCGACGGTGCCAGTATGGCCTGCGGGCGAGATCCCCGCGTTCGCATCGAAGATCCGGGACCCGATGACCCTCCGCATCGGCGGCGTTCTTTTGGCGCAGGATGACATCATCTACGCCGGTCTGTCGC
>JAEHDI010000282.1 GCA_016880505.1 Bryobacterales bacterium
GGGCGAGGCTAAAGAACCCTGGTGCGGGGCTCCCAGACAGGGCCAGCCTCGGAGCTTGGCATTGGACATATTCACTCGGCGCGAAACACATTTTCAGCGTCATGCCAGCTCGCGGGCTGCGGCCGAGGGCAGCGTCTGAGGGCCTGTGGTCGGCGTATCACGGGAGTCATCCGGTTGTTGGCCGGAAGGGCAGTTCTAGCCAGCTATTGTCAAGAGGAAGGCTCACCCGCCCGCCTGTGCGCCTTTGGTCCTCAGGTTCAGATGGACGGCAATGTTGGCGGCGCGCATTTCGACCTGGGTCCGCGCAGTTTCCCCAAACGACTTCCAGGGCTGCGGTTGCACTCTGAGGATGTTACTGATGTGGTCATGAAGGGCGCCATGCTCCGCTCCTGCCTGCACCGGTTCCTCCACTCTCATGTCGTACGATCCTTCGTTGTAGCAGCGGAGGCTGACGGCCGAGATGATGGAGCACGGGCACACCAACAACCGGGGAGACAACTTCTTCTCGGTGTGCTACTGGTATCAGGCGGAGCCGTATACGGACTTCCGCGCTCTGCCGGCCGTCGAGCAGCGGATACCGAGAGTTAAACGTTAAACTGCCCGGATGAGGAGAGAGAAGATGCGACATATTCTGAGTGTGTTGTTCGCAGCAGCCCTATTGCCGGTGACCGCCGCGGAGCCGCCCGCCTTCGTGTTTTGGAAGAGCACCGATCTGAAATCGTACACGGAAAAACTGGCGCCGAAGGTGAATGAGAAGAAGTTCGCCAACGAGCAGATCGCCTCCTGGGGAAACCACTCGGCGATGATGGTTTACCGCAAGGGAGACGGCGAAGCCGAGGTGCACGAGAAGACCGTGGACGTGTTCGTGGTTCAGGAGGGCCGCGGCACGCTCGTGATCGGCGGGAAAGTCGTAGGTGGAAAGCAGACCGGTCCGGGTGAAATCCGGGGCGCCTCGATTCAGGGCGGTGTAAACAAACCGCTCGCGCCTGGCGATGTCGTTCACATTCCGGCGAACATCGCGCATCAAGTCCTTGTCGCCCCGGGCGCCGAGATCACTTACTTGATCCTCAAGGTCAATATGTAGCGGCGGGCAGCGCCTTGCTGCCATCAAGGAGGTCGAGGTAGTTGGCGCCGCCGTCGTGCCTACCGAAGGTGACCAACGGGCACCAAGTAGAGGACGGTGTGATCTCTGGGGACGGGGATTGCCTTCTGTAACTGCGGGTCGTCGAACGCCCCAACCGGCACGCCACCCAGATTCAACGCCACCGCCTGAAGCAGGAGGTTTTGTGCCGCGTGTCCGATTTCGATGTCCACATAGCGTGGGGTGCGCGTCTCCCCATATCTTTGTGCCGTGCGCGCACTCACCGCAGTGAACACAAAGACCGCGGCGGCGTCGGCGATCGGTTTCTGTCCGAGTGCCGCCTTAGAAATGATCGTTCGCAGATCGGCTTCGGCCAGCCGTTGCAGTTCATGGCCGCGCGGCTCGTAGTGGAAGAAACCATCTCGGGTGGCAACGTAGAGTTCCAGTGGGTACAGTGCCCCGGCTGAGGGAGCCGTCCGCCTGCTCCCACCGTGGGTTATCCCTTGAGCTGCCCACAGCAGTTGCGAGAGTTCCTGTTGGTCCAAGGCCCGGTTCGCAAACTCACGCACAGACACTCGACGGGCGAGTGCCTCCTGAAGCGGCATGCCGCCCGCACAGGCCGGAGCTGGGAGGGCCACCTGGTTTCCCGTTCTGGCCGAACGTTTCGGTTCCTGCCCACAGGCGACCGCTACCATTGCCACAAGCAGCCAAAGGGCGGTTGCCA
>JAEHDI010000283.1 GCA_016880505.1 Bryobacterales bacterium
GCGGCGTAGAGCATCGTTCCCATGCCGTTGCCCTCCGGTGGCAGCGAGTCGCTGAGGGCGACCTCCCTCACCCCGGGGATACCGCGGAGGCGTTCTTCCAGTTCCTCAAAGAAGGCCAGCCGCCGCGTGGGTTCCGAATACGATTTCCGGCCAAGCGTGACTTCTGCCGTCAGTACACTGTCCGTCCGCATTCCAAGGGGTTGGTTCTGTAAATTCCACAGACTGCGCAGCAGCAGGCCGGCGCCCGTAAGCAGGACCATCGACACACAGATCTGCATTCCAACCAGACCCTGACGGAACAGGCGGTGACTCGGCCCGAGCGTTCGCCATCCCGTGAGGAACTCCGCGCTTGGGTTTTGAAGTGCTGGGGCCAACCCGAACAGGGCGCCGGAGAACAGCGATACGGCGAGCGTGAACAGCAGCACCCTCCCATCCACATCGGCCTGATGCAATCTTGGAATGCCGTCGGGAGCGACTGCCACGAACAGCTGCAACAGCAGAGAGGCAAGCACGCAGCCCGCGGCGCCTCCCGCCACTCCAAGGAGCACACTCTCGGTGAGCGCCTGCCGCACGAGCCGGCCGCGGCCGGCCCCGAGAGCCGCGCGAACGGCCAGCTCCCGCCGGCGCGCAGCCGCGCGCGCGAGCAGCAGGTTTGCCACGTTGGAACAGGCGATGAGGAGCACTGCCAGCACCGAGGCCAGCAAGATCCACGAGGCCCGCCGCGAATCCTGGATCTGGCGGTCTCGAAGCGGCCGCAGCCGCAGCTTTACTTCCTTGCGAAACTCCGGGGAGACGGACTCCAGGGATTTCTCGAACAGAGGCTGCAACGCCGCGATAGCCTGCGGCGCAGTCACGCCAGGTTTCAATCGCCCGACCGTGAGGAGCACTGTCGCGGTCCGGCGTGTGCGCTGTTCCACTTCGTTGAGCGCAAGAGGCACAAGGAGATCGGCGGTGGCCAGGGAGGGCAACTCGAACCCCGGCGGCATGACGCCCATCACCGTCGTCGGCTGCCCGTCCAGCGGGACCGGTTTGCCCACTGCGCCCGGATCGCCTGCGAACCGGCTCCGCCAGAGTCCGTGAGAAATGATCGCGACTCTCGGCGTGTTCGGACGATCCTCGGCAGCGGTGAAATTGCGTCCCCGGATAGGTTCGACACCGAGGGCCGGCAGCAGTGAGGCATCGACGTAAGCGCATCGGAGGCGCACTGGGTTCGTGTCGTTCAGGTCGCAATCGCCCACGCCAGACCAGGCGCCGAGCGATTCAAACGGCGTCTGCGATGTGCGCCAGTCGAGGTAGTCGTACGCCAGCATGAACTCCTGGGGAACGATAGGGGCGACGATGCCGAAGGAGACGAGGCGCTCCGCCGCGGGATAGGGGAGGCTCCGGAAGAGGACGCGGTCCACCACGCTGAAGACGGCTGTCCCGGCGCCGACGCCGATGGCCACCGCGGAAACGGCGGCGAGGGTGAACATGGGCGCGCGGAGAAACCCGCGCACGGCGTAGCAGACGTCTTGCGCGAGGATCTCGAGGTGCTGTCTGACCGACATGCGAAGGCCTCCTCCCGAGGCTCTACCGCGTTTAGAAACCGCGGCAGGTCGGAAGTTCCCGAAACCCGATATCCGTGCAGAAGATCTATTGCCGGCGGCCCGCGGGCGGTGGCGCCCTGTAGAGTGTCGGATAGCTCGGTAGCGAGGCTCCGGCTCCGGCTCCAGCCGCCGTCGCAAGCAGAGCCACGCTCAGTAGTTCAACTTCTCCTCCGGCTTCCTTCGCGGAAACCGCATAACCGAGCGCGAAGCCTGCTCCGGCACCGATCGCCGCACCGATCAGTGCATTCCGTAAACGCTTGGGCCGCTCTTGCAGGGTGACTCGCATCACGTCTTCCCGCGGAATCGTCACCTCGTCGCCGGCGGCATTCAACGTGATGGATGTCTCAGAAGAACCCAGAAACTTTCCCTCTTGGGACTTGAGGTTCATCTGAACGACTTGGATTTTCTGCCCCGCTCGTAACTGGTTGATGTTGTCCCAGGAACCCTCGGACTGTGCCGCCGCCGGCCGAGGCAGGCCGGCGGCGACGGTCATGATCAAGACGGCCAACCATGCCGCTCCACGCGGATCATGGCGCCGCTTCGGCCTCGTCCCGTCAACGCGACGCCTTTTCATGTTGTTCCCTCCCAAATCCGAGGGAGCAATTCCCTCGCCAGGAATCGACGCCGCATTCCGTTGAAAACGCACAGCCTTCAGGAGGGCGGAGAGGAAGCCCCCGTCCCCCGGCTGACGGCCTTTTCCGACACTGTCATGCGGAACTGACTGGCACGACCGAACGCGGACTTCGAGGCCGACGTCGAGCACGCGGCACGAAGCCGGCGCCCGGCTATTGTTTGTCGTAGACCTCGTGCTGACCGAGGACGTCGCGGAACATTTGCTTGCCATCGGCGGACGACCGGAGCACCATTGAGTACTCGTTACCGCTGATCGCGTACCGAATGACAAGGCGCTGCTCCTCCCAACGCGCCGACACGGTGCCTGAGTGGATTCCGGGATGCTCTTTGCCGTCGATGGGGACCTCGACGGCTTCCGTGAAAGCTTCGCCGCCCGAGGTCTGACCCGTAGCGGTGTATTTCAAGACGGCGTCCTTGTGGTCGATCTTGAACACGATGTTTCTGGGGCCATCCGCCCGTTGGGCTTTCTCATTCAGCTTCCAGGTGCCGCTGAAGTTGGGCTTGGTGTCCGCGGACAGCGGCAGAACGATCATTCCGGCCGCGAAAGTAAGAACGCACAACAATCTTCTGCACATCAGCTTGATTTCTCTTTCTGGGTGCGAACCGCACCCTGGGTTTGCGCCGGATATCAGGTCGACGTGTTCTGCGAATGCTTCTGGCGATCCTGTTCCGGCGCGTTCCACCAAGTTAGACACCGGAGGATGTGCATTGTTTCGGCGACGAGGAGGCCTTAGCGATGCTGAGGTGCAAGTACCGCGTTCGATGAGTGGCGGCGGAAATGCAAGGGGTGGCTGTCCGCCGTCAATAGTGGTACCGCGCCTGAAGGAAGTCGATCCGGTCGTCGCTGACCCGGTAGACCAGCCGGTGCTCTCCCGTGATTCGCCGTGACCAGCAGCCGGCGAGCACGTACCGTAACGGCTCCGGCTTGCCGGCTCCCTGAAACGGGTCGCGCAGCGCCGCTTCGACTAAGTCCAGAATCCGGAGCGCGATTTTGCGGTCCGACTTCACCCAAAAGCGAAGGTCCTCGCGGAATTCGGGGTGGAAAACGGCGCGGCGTTTAGCGGGCAGAGCCAATCGCGATCTCCCGCCGCAATCGCTCCATCGATGCCGGTCTGCCTTTTCCAAGTTCCGCCCGCTTCAGTGCTGTTAGCAATCGACGCGCATTTCGGGGAGAACGTAGGAGGTGGGCGGTTTCCATCAGGCCCGCAAGTTCGGCCGCAGGGAGCATCGCGACATCGCTCGCCCCCTTTCGACGGACGATTACCACCTCCTGGTCCCTGACTACGCGATCCAGAACGCTTGCGAGGTTGGCCCGGAGACTGGTATAAGTCGTTTCCATCGGCATCAGAGGCACCTCGCTTTATTGTACATGATCCCTGTACAGCACATCTGCCGGCGTGAGGGACGGCAGAGGGTCAAGGCGACACGCTAGCATCGAACAGATTTTGGATCCGGGAGCGATGGACCTATTCGCAGCGCATGGCGTCCAGCGGGTTGGCCCGCGCGGCCCGGCGGGCCGGAAGCAGGCTGGCAGCGAGCGCTGTCGCGACCAGCAGCAATGTCACCGCTGTCAGAGTGAGAGGATCGCCCGGCTGCACCTCGAAAAGCATGCCGCCCAGCGCGCGCGTAAGTGCCGCTGCCCCGGCCAGACCGCAGGCGACTCCGGCCAGCACCTGCCGCATACTATGCCGCATCACCAGCCGGACCAGTTCGCGTTGATCCGCGCCGAGCGCCATGCGTACGCCGAACTCATGGCGCCGCTGTGCCACTGAGTAGGACACAACGCTGTAGAGGCCGACCAGCGCCAGCAACAGCGCCAAGCCCGCAAATATTGCCAGCAGCGCCGTGCGGGTGCGCCGGCCGGAGAGCACGCCGTCGCGGATTTCGTCGAAGGTGCGCGCGGCGGGGACCACAATTTGGGGATCGATGCCGGCAATCATGCGCCGGATGTCGGCTCCCAGCGCCGTGGCCGGCCGCTGGCTGCGCAGAAGCAGGTGCGTGCTGCCGTTGATTAACGGAAACTGTAGCGAGCACAAATACCAGGATGCCTGTGGTCGGGTCTCCAGCCCTTCCTGCCGGGTGTCTCCGGCCACACCGACCACTTCCAATCCGGGACCATGCAGTTCGGGAGTGCCGAAGCGGAAGTACCGGCCAACCGGATCCTCGCCCGGCCAGAGAGTACGTGCCATGGTCTCGTTGATTACGGCCGACAAACGGGTTTGGTGGAGCATCCCAAAGGCGCGCCCGGGATCTGTTCCGGGTGGAATGAGAGGCCCGCGGTCCCGCGAGTCGAAGAAACGCCCGCGCCGCAGAGGGATTCCGACAGTGCGGAAGTATCCGGGGCTGGCCACCTGGTAGGGTATAGATGGGAAATGGCCACGGGCGGGCGTGGGACGGTCTTCACGGTAGACCTCGACCGCGGACCTACCGCCGGCCAGTGCGAAGTTGGTCGCCGCAGCGGCGGCTTCCACGCCCGGCAGGGCCTGTGTCCGCTCGAGCACCTGGGCGAAGAACGCCTGAGAGCGCCCGAAATCGAACGCAAACGGGACATTCACCTCGACCGAGGCCAGATTGTCCGTCTGGAAGCCGAGATCGACATGCAGAAGCCGGTACATGCTGCGCCCGAGCAGGCCGGCGCCTACCAGCAGGGTAAGGGAGACCGCTACCTCGGCAGTGACCAGCGCGTCGCGAAGGCGGCCATGCTCCCGTAGCTCGCCCGCGCGCCCGCCTTCCTTGAGGGCCTCACAGACGCCGTTCCGGGCACTCCGCCAAGCGGGAACGAGGCTGAACAGCAAGGCGCAAGCCAGCGTGGCCAGCAGGGTGTAAAGCAGCACAGTCCAGTCCAGGCGCAGGTCGGCGGCTCCAAGGCCAGCCGGCAGAAGACCAGCCGCCGCCTTTAGACTCCACAACACCAACAGAAGCCCTATGGCCGCGCCGGCGAGGGCCAGGACCAGGCTCTCGATGAGCAACTGGCGGAGCAGGCGGACCCGCCCTGCGCCCAGGGCGGCTCGTATGGCGAGTTCACGCCTGCGCTCGGTCGAGCGCGCCAGCAGGAGATTGGCGATGTTGGCGCAGGCGATCAGCAGCACCAGGCACACGGCGCCCCAGAGCACCAGCAAGCTGGTGCGGACCGGACCGCTGACGCGTTCCCGGAGGGTCACCAGATTCGCGCTGATGGCGCTGTTGGTGTCAGGGTACTGCTGCTCGAGTCTCCGGGCGATGGTCCGGATCTCGGCGCGGCCCCGTTCCGGCGTGATTCCCGTTCGCAGCCGCCCCAGGACGACCATCTCGGAGTGGTTGGCGCGGTTCGCCAGTACGTTGCCCATGGCGGCCTCGATGGGTAGGAAGATTTCGCTCTCCCGATAGAAGCGGAACTCGGCAGGGAGCACCCCAATCACGGTATAGGGCCTCCGGTCCAACTGGATGCTTTTGCCGATCGGGGCCGGGTCCGCATTCATCTCGCGTAACCAGAAACCGCGGGTGACGATGGCCGTGGCAGGGGCCCCCATCCGGTCGTCGCTCGCCTGGAAGTTGCGGCCCATGGAAGGATGTAAGTCCAGAACATCGAAGAAGGACGCGGAGACGTGGGCGGCCGGGATCCGGCGTGCGCCGGCTTGGTCGGCCAGGGTACTGCTTACCAGCGCCAGGGCGGACATGTTCTCAAACGCAGCCGACTGCC
>JAEHDI010000284.1 GCA_016880505.1 Bryobacterales bacterium
TCGAGGAGCCGGCGGACGAGCCAGCCGCCGAGGAGACCGGTGGCGCCGGTGACGAACACCGGACGGTCGCGCCAGAATGTGCCGTTTAGGACCATACTCTCCAGGGCGCGCGGCCGGTCGACCACAGTTCGCTCAGGTATTGATACTCGCGATAGGTGTCCATCGCATAGAAGAAGCCGTGATGGCGGAAAGCCTTGAGCTGGCCGTCGGCGGCGAGGTTTTCGAGCGGCTCGCGCTCGAGGATGCAGTCGTCGCCGCTGAGGTAGTCGAAGACGCCGGGTTCGAAGACGAAAAAGCCGGCGCTGATCCAGCCGTCGGAGCGAGGTTTTTCGCTGAAGTGCTTGACCGAACCCTCCTCATCCAGGGCGACGCTGCCGAAACGAGAGACGGGGCGGACGGTGGTGACGGTGGCCAACCGGCCGTGGCTCTTGTGGAAGTCGACCAGGCGGCCGATGTCCAGGTCGGCCAGCCCATCCCCGTATGTGACCAGAAACGTGGCTCCATCCAGGTACTTCTGGACCCGTCGAATACGCCCTCCGGTCATGGAATCGAGGCCCGTGTCGGCCAGGGTCACCCGGAAGTCCTGCTCGGTGTGGACGCCGTTGTACTGGATCTGGGACCGTTGGCCGAGGCAGATGGTGAAGTCATTGTTCATCGCCTCGTAGTTGAGAAAGTACTCCTTAATCATGTTGCCGCGGTAGCCGAGGCAGAGGACGAAGTCGCGGAAGCCGTGGTGGGCGTACATCTTCATGATGTGCCAGAGGATCGGGCGGCCGCCGATTTCGACCATCGGCTTCGGGCGGAATTCCGTCTCCTCCCGGAGCCGGGTACCAAGACCTCCGCAAAGCATGACCACTTTCATAAGGCGGCTTCCTGCCTGTGCGATCAGGTGCTTCTCCCCGGAGCCGGGTACGCGTCACAGGCTACAGTTTACGACTCGGGGTGTTAACCATCCGTTTACTAACCTTCCACGAATCTACCATTTGTTTCCAATGCGGTAAATAACGGATTGAGATAGCGGCGAGCGATCTACGTTCGATAGCAGCAGCCTGTGCGGGACCGGGCGTTCCCATACCTTAGAAAGGTCTTGACCTGCGGGGCACGAATGCGCTATTCTGGGCGAAGAAAAGGCGAAATAGGAGCTGTTATGACGTCCACCTCCCCCCGTTTTGGACCGTCGGGTTGGGAATTTCCGCAGTGGCTGGGTGTGGTGTATCCGAAACATCTGCCGCGAGGGTTCCACCCGCTGGCGTTTCTGGCACAACACTTTGACGCGGTGGAGATCCGGAGCACGTTCCTCCGGGCGCCGCGGCCCGAGATCGCACGCCTGTGGTTGGCGAAGGTGAGCAATAACCGGAATTTCGCGTTCTCCGCGGTGCTGCACCGCCGGTTCACCCACGAACGGGCCCTCGATCCGTCGGAGGCAACGGTCTTTAAGGAAGGGCTGAGGCCCCTGTTGCGGGCCGGGCGGTTCGGCTGCCTGGTGATGCAGTTCCCGTGGGCGTTCCGGTTTACGGCCGAGAACCGGGAGTACCTGATCGAGCTTCGCCGCGCGTTCCACGAGTTCCCGCTGGCGGTGGAGATGCGGCACAACAGTTGGCTGGCGGACGAAGCGCTCGGCACTCTGATCGACTACCGGCTTGGCTTCGTGAATATCGACCAGCCGGAGTACGCACGGGCGATGCCGCCGACATCGATGGTGACTTCTTCGGTGGCGTACGTCCGCCTGCACGGGCGCGATCCGAAATACTGGGACCGGGAGTTCGGAGGCACGGCCTCTGCGACAGGTCAGCCGCCGGCCGGCGGGGACTACCTGTACAGCACCGGCGAACTCGACGAGTGGAAGAAGCGGATTGAGCACGTCTCAACGTACGCTGCCAAAACGTTCGTCGTGACGGCCAACGACGGCGGCGGCAAGTCCGTGGTGAACGCGATGCAATTGGCCAGGATGTTCGCGAGCGACGCCGGCCGAATCGAAATGCCCCACACGGCGGTCGCGTGATCCGCCGGCACGGGCGCTCCGGCGACCCTTTGCTATACTGACTCCTATTCCAGTTCCGGAGAGAAAAAAAAGATGACGCAGAAAGTGATTGAGATTGTCGGGGTGTCGCCGGTGAGTTTCGCGAAGGCGGCGGAGAACGCGGTGCAGGAAGCCGCGAAGACGGTCCGCAACATCAAGTGGGCACACGTCGAATCCCTGGACATGGCTCTGGACGGCGGCAAAGTCCTCCAGTACCGGGCCACCACCAAGATCTACTTCGACGTCGAGCGGTAGCATGCGGTATCTAGTTGTCGGGGCGCACCCCGACGATTGTGAGTACCGGTTCGGCGGGACGACGGTCAAACTCGCGGCGCAGGGTCATGCGGTGAAGTTCCTGTCGGTGACCAACGGGGATGCCGGCCATCACGTTCAGGGCGGCGCTACGCTGGTCACGCGGCGCGAGGCGGAAGCGCAGGAGGGAGCGCGGCGGGCCGGGGCGGCGGCGTGCGAATCGCTCGACAACCACGACGGCGAGTACGTGCCGACGCTCGAGAACCGGTGCGAGATCATCCGGCAGATCCGCGAATGGAAGGCGGACGTCGTGATCACGCACCGCCCCAACGACTACCACCCCGACCACCGGTACACGAGCATGCTGGTGCAGGACGCGGCGTTCATGGTGATGGTGCCGAACATCTGCCCGGCTACTCCCGCGCTTCGGCACAACCCGGTTTTCCTATACATGGAGGACGATTTCCGGAAGCCTGCGCCGTTTTCGGCCGATATCGTTGTGGATATCACGGACGTCTGGGACAAAAAGGTGAGTTCCATCGGCGCGCACGTCTCGCAGTTCTACGAATGGCTGCCGTGGCTCGACGGCAATCTCGAGAAGGTTCCCTCGAGCGCCCCGGAACGCACGAAATGGCTGGACCAATGGCTCCAGCAGTTGCTGAAAAACGACTTCCGCGAGGCGGTAGAGCGGCGCTACGGTAAGGAGCAGGCCGGCCGGGTGCGGTTTGTCGAGGCGTTCGAGGTTTGTGAATACGGCCGCCAGCCTTCACCGGAAGAACGGGACAAGCTACTGCCGCGGTGAGGCGGGATGACGCGGGACCGCCGTCCGCGGTATCATCCGGACTTCAACGAGCTCCCAAGAGGCGGTCATGCGAACAATACTACCGGCGGTTGCCGTATTCGCTTCTGTTTTCCTCCCAAGTCCCTTCAAGGCGGGTGACTTGCGGAGCGCCTGCTCCGATGCACCGAAGCATCATACCGAAGTGGTCACCTCGGGCAAACACACGTACACGGTAACGATGGGCGGGGCCATCGACGGCGAGATGACGCGCGACCCGGTCGGCTACTGGGCCTACGACCAGTACTGGGAGCCGAACCTTTACGTGCGGATCGAAAACATCGGCGACGAAACGGCCGTCAATCCGTGGCTCCTGCGCAAGGGTAGGCCGGATACGCGAACGGTTCAGGGCATCGTCAGTCACGTGTTGGAACCATCGATGAGCGAGGCCGAGAGAGCTCGCCGTCTGTGGGAGTTCGAGATCAAGAACCGGTTTCACGCGACCACCGAGGACCACGAGGTGGACGACGTCATCAAGCGCTTCAACTGTTACGGGTACACGCTCTGCGGGAACGAGAGCAAGATCATGAGCGACCTGTGGCGGGGCGCGGGGTTGAAGACGCGCCGCGGCTTCCCGAACGGGCACAGCACGGCCGAAGTCTACTATGACGGTGCGTGGCACCTGCTCGATTCCGACGAAAGTATCGCCTGCCTGCTGCGGGACAATAAGACGATCGCCTCCGAGGAGCAGATCGTGCGCGACCACGACCTGATGAAGCGCACGCACTCCTACGGACCGCTGCACGATGACAACCCGCTGGGGGACGAGACGTCGGCCGCGCTGCACTACTACGAAGGCGAGCGCAGCGGCGAACAGCCGAGCTTCACACGGCACACGATGAACTTCTCGCTGCGTCCCGGCGAGGCGCTCACGTGGGCCTGGAACCCGGGGAACCGTTTCCACGGCAAGGAGTTCGAGGGCAAGCTGGCGAACTTCTGGAACAAGCGCTGGCGGCTGATCGCCAATGTGATGAACGGGGAACTGAGTTACACGGCCGATCTGACGCGGAAGTCCACGCTGGCGCATCTGGCGAGCGACGGGTTGGAACTGCGCGAGAGCGGACCGTTCGGCAGAGCTTTGTACGTCGCGGGCAAGTCAGGATCAGTGGTTGTACCGGTGAAGAGCGCGTATCCGATCGTCGGGGGGCCGTGGGGAGGTTGACTTCGGGCGGAAAGACATTCGTGACGAGGAGGTGAAGACCCAGATCAGCTTCGACGGCGGCAGGACATGGAAAGAAGTGTGGACCAGCGCGGGCAGCGATTACGTACGCATGTACATCGACCTCGATGAGTTCTTTGCGGCGTCCGACCCGGCTCGATACGAGTACCTGTTGCGCGTCGCGGCAACAAGCAAACTCGAGCAGCCCGCGGTCTGCCTCAAGGGAGTGTCGCTGCGTTCGAAGTTGCAGATGGCGCGGCTGGCGATGCCGGGTGTGAGCCTGGGAGACAACGCCTTCACGTACGTCGATGAGAGCGGGCCCGGGCGCAAGGTACGGATCACGCACGCCTGGAGCGAGTGCAACTCCGCGGCGGCGCCTCAGGCTCCGGCGGGCGCGGAGTATCCGCCGGACGGAGGCAAGGCAGAGGGCACCGCGATCACATTTCGGTGGCAGCCTCCCTCGGGTGGTACGGAGCCGGCGGACTACGAGTTTCAGTTGAGCGAATACGTGGACATGCGGTGGGTCGTGTCGCCGAACTTCCACAAGCTGATCAGCCGGACGGCCGACCGCGGAACCGCGTCCTTCAAGCTGTCGTACAAGGGACTTCTGAATCCGGGTGAAACGTACCACTGGCGGGTGCGCACCCGGAGCGCGGACGGAGTCTGGGGGCCATGGTCCAAGGTATTCTCGTTCTTGGCGGAAGCGCCGCCGGTGCCAGTGAAGGTGGAGGCGCGTTTCGACCGTGGTCCCCGCACGGCCACGCTAAATTGGGAGCCGGGCAGCGGCGGGACTGCGCCGGTTCGGTACCGGATTTACGGAAGCGCGGAGCGGGGTTTCACCGCGAACGACAGCGCCTACAAGTATCACGCCGGAGAAGACGGGGTACTCGACAGTCCTCCGAACCTGTTGCTTGAGACGAAGGGTCCGGTGAATTCGGTAGCGCTGCCGGCCGAATTGTGGCGCCCGTACTATCGCGTTGTGGCGGTCGACGCCTCCGGCCATGAGAGCGGACCGTCGGATAAGGCGGAGCTTACACACCCGCTAATCCGGACGCGCGCCCTCCCCGAAGCCCGCGCCGGAGCGTACTACGAAGCAGACGTCGATCTTTCCGCATCTGCCGGCCACCTCACTTCGGCGAACCTGAACGGCAGGCCGTATCACATGAAGTTTCGTGACGGCGACGAGCCGTCGTTCGAGCTGTCGGGGGCGCCGGAGGGACTCAATATCGACCGGAAGA
>JAEHDI010000285.1 GCA_016880505.1 Bryobacterales bacterium
TAGCATAAGAAAGTTATGGGAATTCCGAATGTGAAGCGCTTCCGGCCGTTCTGTCCGGAATGTAAGGAAAACTTCACGCTGATGGTTGTCCTTCCCAAGGACGCTAACGTCGACGCTTATCTCCGGGACGCTGTTGCACGCCACGATCACAAAGCGTACCAGGAGTCCAAACAGGCGCACTTCAAGATTCGCGTCGGCCAGCAGAAGCAGCGTAGGGCGAAGTAAGAACCGATCCTTCTCTTTATTGCACGCGGGCTTTCAACACACGGAGGGCCCGCAAGCCTTCCTGAGCTACCTTGACATCCGGGTCGCGTGAGAGCTGCTCGAGGAGAGGAAGTTGTTCGCTGTCACCGCTTGCCGCCATGACCTGCGCGAGGTAGATTTTCTCGTCCGAAGTCCCGCGAATCATTGCGTCGTGGAGGGTCCGCCGCACCTCCGGCTTACGGGCGGCCTCGATCAGCAGCGCTCTGGCCTCCATCGCCCGGCTGCTCGAATTCAGGGTATTCACCAGATAGCGTAGCGGACTGAATTCGGACATCTCGGTTTTGCCCATCATGACCAAGGCGAAGGCGGCAGACACGCGGGGAGAATTCTTCGTCTCTTCGGCGAAGCGCTTCTCCAGTACGGGCAGGTCCCGCGCATCCCCGATGCGGCCCAAGCCCTCGGCTGCCGCCTCGCGAAGTTCTTCATCCTTATCCTCCAGGTAGCGCTGAAGGACGGAACGGTTTAGCGGATCGGGCAACATCGCGATGGAACGAAGTGCCGCGCGCCGCACCTCCTTCTTGTCCGTTCGCGCCAGCACTTCCCGCAAGCGAGGGAGCGCATCCATGTTGTACAGCAAGCCCTGGGTCTCCACGGCGGCTACCTGAACGTGTTCGTCCAGATCACGGAGGAGGAAGGTCAACTGCGGCGCGGCGCTCCGGTCGCGGATCTTCTGAAACGCGATCAGACACTCAAACATCACCTGGCTATCCTTGGTTGATTTGATGGCTGCGATGAGATCGGGGACGGCTGATTTCCCGCGAAGAACGCCGACCGCACGCGCCGCGTTGGCCCGGGACTCCATCGAGGCGCCGCCGCGGGCAAGTTTTCCCAACGCCTCCACGATCTCGGGTTTCGCCTCGAGGTACAGATCAATCACTTGATCGTTGGTGTCGGTGAACTTCCCCTTGATCTGTCTGCCCGCCCGGCGCAGGGACGCGGAGAGCCCAGTGCGCACGTAACCGGGCAGGTAAAAATTCACCAGACCGTCGGTGGCGCGGATCTGGATCTCTGGATCAGAATCACGCGTCGCCCGCACTAGCGGTTCCAGGCTGTGCTCCGTGTCGATTACGACGATTGACTTGACAGCTTCGATGCGAACGTCGAGGTCAGGATCCGACAGCATCTTCTGCAGCGTGGGGATCGCTTCCGCGCCCTTCCGGGCCATTTCTTCCGCAGCTCGACGGCGTTCTTTCGGATCGGAACTGTTCGGGTCTTGCGCAATCAGGCTGGTCGTAAGGAGCGAGAGCAATACGGCGGACAAAATGCACACTCGTGCCATATCTTCAAGGTATCGAGGACGTTCGAATGGGCGCAACCGCCGGAGCCGGGACGCTGCGGGTTACTTGACGAACTCGAGCGAGACCTTCTGGGGCACCAGACCAGCATCGAAGCCCATGTCGAGAAGTTTCTGCGCCGCCTGTGGAACCACCGTCCCGCAGTCGAGCGTGTAGTGGTTCACGTACATTCCGACGAACTTATCGGCAAGACGCTGATCCATGTCCCTGGCGAACTGGAGCGCATATTGGAGCGCTTCGTCATGATGGTCGAATGCGTACTGGATGCTCTCACGCATCATCCGGCAACATTCGCTTCGAATCTCCGGCGGCAGCTCGCGCCGCAACGCGTTCGCGCCGAGCGGAAGGGGAAGTCCCGTGTGCTGCTTCCACCATGCCCCGAGATCGATCACGCTGTGAAATCCCCCGCTGGCGAAAGTCAACTGTCCTTCGTGGATCACCAACCCGGCGTCGACGCTGCGATCGCGGACGGCGTCCAGAATCCGGTCGAACGGCGTGACGACCGCTTCGAAATCCGGCTCCAGGAGTTTCATCGTCAGGTACGCGGTCGTCATCAGACCGGGTACCGCGATTCGTTTCCCCTTCAGTTCCGCCGGTTGAAGTGGACGCCCGGCCACCACCACCGGGCCGTACCCATCGCCAACGCTCGAGCCGCTGGTCATGAGCACGTACTTGTCCGCTATGTGTGGATATGCGTGATAGGAGATCGCGGTCAGCTCATAACGGCCCTCCGCCGCATTCCGGTTGAGGGTTTCGATGTCATCGAGCTCATGCCGGAACCGGACAAGGCGGGAGCGGATTTTTCCGGTCGCGAGCGCATAGAACATGAAGGCGTCGTCCGAATCCGGGCTATGCGCGCACACGACCTCGGGGAGTGAAGATGAGTCCATACGAGACGTAAGGTCCCCTCAATCTTACCAGACGGAGTGCCGTATCCATCGATCGGGCGATCGACTCAATTCGCCAGGTCCTTGATCCGGATATTCCGGAACTCGACGCGCGTGTCGTGCCCGAGGAAGCCGACGTGGCCGCTCTTGCGCGCAAGTCCGGGATGCCGCTTTAGAACTTCCGGTTCTTTCACGATGTCGAGATTGGCGTCAACGATAATGACCCCGTTCAGGGTGATGCGGATGTTCCGTCCCTTTGCCACGATCTCTTCCGTGTTCCATTCGCCGGCGGGCTTCAGGAAACCGGGCCGCGCGGGGATCACGTCGTAGATCGACCCGTGATATTGGGTCGGCTTGAGCTGTCCCTTGTAGCGTTCGTTCCCGTCGTCGAGAATCTGGATCTCCATTCCGACGAACGCGGCATCGCCTTCCCGCGGGGCGCGGACGCCGACCCCGCTATTTCCCCCGGGCTCCATGCGGAACTCGAACCGAA
>JAEHDI010000286.1 GCA_016880505.1 Bryobacterales bacterium
CTGGTACCGCTGTCTCAACAGCACCATAACGGGCTTGCGCTGTGCGTGCTTACCGAGCGGTCGATTCGCGCGGACGCTTCGCCCGCCAACGTCGCGCGGCTCGCCAAACGCGCCATCGACCGGTACGAAATCGAGCTCGTCAACCACTTCGCGATCGAGGAAGAAATCCTCTTTCCGGAGATCGAGCGGCGGCTTGGTGGGCATCCGCTGGTGCGGGAACTGATTGGAGAGCACCGGAGCATCGAGCGGATCATCGGCGGCCTCCGGGCGCAGCCATCGGCCGCGCTTCTCGAGGATCTGAGTTCCCTCTTGCGGACGCACATCCGGCGCGAGGAGAATGATCTCTTCGAGGAAATTCAGAAACGCCTGCCGCGTGAAGTCCTCGACGCGCTCGGCGAGCAGATTGACGCCAAAGCAGTTCGAGTTTGCCTGGAATCGGATGGAACCTGAAGTGACAGACAACATCATTCTCGAAACCGACATCCCCGATGTGGAGCTGGTCGCACGCGGCAAAGTGCGCGATGTATACCGACTGGACGACAAGTTTCTGATCGTCGCCAGCGACCGGATCTCCGCCTTTGACTACATCCTGGCGACGGGCATTCCCGACAAGGGACGGGTCCTGACGCAGCTTTCGGTCTTCTGGTTCGACTTCCTCAAAGACGTCACGCCGACTCATTTCCTCACGGCGAACGTCGACGAATATCCGGAATCGCTGAAGCGGCACCGCGCCCAGCTCGAGGGCCGGTCCATGCTCGTGAAGCGCGCGAAGATGATCGACATCGAGTGCGTGGCTCGCGGTTATCTCTCCGGATCGGGTTGGAAGGAGTACAGGCATCGCGGCACGGTGTGCGGCATCCCGCTGCCGGCCGGATTGAAGGAAAGCGACCGGCTGCCCGAGCCGATCTTCAGTCCTGCAACCAAGGCCCAAACCGGCCACGATGAGAACATCCCATTCGAGAGGGTGGTGGAACTGGCCGGCTCAGATCTTGCGGGGAAACTGCGCGACCTCACGCTCGCGATTTACTCCAAGGCCGCCCGTTACGCCGAGACTCGAGGAATCATCATCGCCGACACCAAATTCGAGTTCGGCTTCGTGGGTGACACGCTCGTGCTGGCCGATGAGGTCCTGACCCCCGACTCCTCCCGTTTCTGGCCGAGAGAAACGTACAAGCCCGGAGGCGCGCAGCCGTCCTACGATAAGCAGTACGTGCGCGACTATCTCGAGTCGATTCACTGGAACAAGCAGCCGCCGGCGCCGGCGCTGCCGCCGGAGGTCGCGGCGGGAACAAGTAAGAAATACAAAGACGCGTACCGCGCCCTGACTGGTAAGACTCTGTGAACTGGCTCGACATCGTTCTGGTCGCCGTCCTCGCGCTCTCGGTGTTGGGCGGAGCAGCCGCGGGATTCGCCAAGGTCGGAATCGGCTTCGCGGCCGCGGTCGCCGGCTTCTTCTGCGGGCTGTGGTTTTACGGAGCCGCGGGATCTTTCTTCCTGCCGTACGTGAGCCACAAAGGGATCGCCGGCTTTCTCGGGTTTGCGCTGATCTTCCTCGCCTTCGCGATCGCCGGCGCAATCATCGGCAAGTTGCTCGGGACGCTCTTCAAGTGGACAGGGCTCTCCTGGCTGGACCGGATTCTCGGGGCGGCGTTCGGACTGGTGAGGGGACTCGTAATCGCCGTCGCGATTGTGGTCGCTCTGATGGCCTTTGCGCCGACCCGCCCGCCGCGATCGGTCGTGAATTCCCGTTTTGCGCCATACGTAGCTGGAGTGGCGCAGATGTGCGCCTCGCTCGCGCCGCGGGAGGTGAAGGACGGCGTGTACGAGAGCTACGAGCGTCTCAAGAAAGTGTGGTCCGAGACGGTGGACAAGGGGCTCCGGAAACCCGACGAGAAAACCTTCTGACCGTTCCCCGCTGATGCTAGGATGGGAGTTAGCGCGGTCTCGCCCGTCTGCTCTTGATCTGATGGACTTTCTGATTTTCGACCTCGACGGTACTCTTATCGACTCGAAACTGGATCTGGCGCAAGCCGTCAACGCGACTCGCGTCAACCTCGGTCTGCAACCGCTCGAGAACGACCGCGTGTACTCCTACGTCGGCAACGGCGCGCCCGTGCTGATCCGCAAGGCGCTCGGTCCGGATTACAGCGAAGATGAAGTCCAGAAGGCGCTCGAGTACTTTCTCGCCTTCTACCGTGAGCACATGCTCGACTACACCGTGCTGTACCCCGGAATGCGGGATTGCCTCGACCGGCTGAGGGATGAGGGCGTTCTGATGGCGGTGCTCACCAACAAGCCGGTGCGCTTCAGTACTCTCATCCTCGAAGGACTGGGAGTCGCCGACTATTTCTTCCGCATTTACGGCGGCAACAGTTTCGAACAGAAGAAGCCGCATCCGATGGGCGTCGAGAAACTGCTGGCCGAATCCGGTGTCCCAAAGGAGGAGACGTTGATGGTGGGCGACAGCAGCGTCGATATCCGGACCGCCCGCAACGCCGGCATCCGAGTCTGCGGCGTGACCTACGGTTTCCAGCCCGAGACACTCAGCGAAGAGCCGCCCGACATCCTGCTGGACCGGCCGGAGCAACTGGCCGAACTGGTGATTGCGGAGCGCGGCGCGAAAGGTGGAGTTCGAAAGTGACCTACAAGCCCGGTACCAAGGCACCCTCGACAGGGATCTACTGGTGCAGCGTGTGCAAGCGCCCGGAGCGCTTCACGGAAGGGCAGGACCTGCCGTCCTGCAAGAACCTTTGCGGCCGCGGAAGGTGGGACCTGCTTCGCCCGGACGGCGAGGCTGAGAAAAAGCAGGGCTAGAATTCAGCACCGGGCCGGGGGGCCCGGAGCGGCTCTGGAGAGCCGCCGCACAACGGCCGCCAGCTACAGCGTTTTGACCCAGCCCTGTTTCTCGACGCTTTCGAGCACCTTCACGAGCAGCTTCATTCCCCAGAGACCATCTTCGAAGGTCGGAAATTCGACCGGCACCGAGGGATCAGCCACCTTGCGATAGAAGCGGCGGTGGAGCTGTTTGTGCGTATCGTCGTAGCCCTCGCTGTGGCCACCCGGCAGGTCGGCATAGCTTGCAGC
>JAEHDI010000287.1 GCA_016880505.1 Bryobacterales bacterium
CGTGGACTGGATCGCGGCGTCACCCCCTGAGCTACTGTTCGACTGGTTCGCAGGCGGACTGTTTCTGCTTCACGCGATCCGCTGACGCCGCGAAAGTGCCGTCAGCGGATTGACGCGCTCTCCTGTCCGGCAAGCGTCGCCGGCTGTCCCGCTTTGATGACCGCGCCGGTGCCTGCACCGTCGGTCAGTCTGGCGTTGAGACCGATGAGGACGACTACGATTGCGCCAGCCAGCGACAAGGCCACGATCTTGAGATGGGTGGTGCGTCCGGCGCCAAGGAGCGAGTGGTGCATCGCAGTCTTCCTGAAATCTCGATCGTCTTCACGCGACCTTGGGTTCGTGCCTACTGCCGATGCAAAACCCTAGTTCGGCTGCCTCCAACGCTCCATTCGACTTGTGGAAGAAGCTGGTGTCTCAAGGGATCGGAAGGCCGATACTTTGGTGTAGTCCCGAACAAGCTCCGGTTCGGCGTCTGGCGGGAGCAGGTGCACAGCGTCGAGAAAGGGCGCGCAAATCCGTCGAAGCAACAACGATGCACCCGAAGTGCTTTCCGGCCGGGAGGCGACTGCGACGCGGTGCTGCAAGAAAGGAATGCGGCCGGCTCCGGGGGAAGAGCCGACCGCGCGCGAGCCTGGTTGGGAGTTGGGGGGTCGGGGGTCAGGCCGCGTAGATTCAGGAACGCCTAGCGTACTCTGAATGCTGCAGACGAGGCTAAATGCTCATCTGCCGTCGCACCATTGCACGTTGGTAAATAGTCAATGGCGGAAGGCAGCGGAGGACGATACGTAGGTATCGGGAAAGCAAGCTCGAACGCCTTGAACGCGCGGGAAACAGGACCCGGCTAATGGCTGAGGCTACCGTCAGCAGACTTCAGCGCCCTGTCCAGGCAATCGATCAGGCGGTCATCGCTGTACGGCTTGCTCAGGAAGCAAATCGCCCCGGCCTCCAAGGCCCGCCTGCGCAGGCTTTCCTCGGGAAACGCCGTGATGAACACAATGGGAAGGTGATGACCCTGCGCGATCAGCCGGTCTTGCAGCTCGATTCCACTCAATCCCGGCATATGCAGATCGGTGATCAGGCATGATGTGTCGTGCAGGCTTTCGGAGGCGAGGAACTCCTCTGCCGAAGCGAACGTCGAAACATCGTAGCCCAGCGAACGAACAAGGCCCTTGGTCGCCGCACGAACGGCTCGGTCATCGTCGACAATCGAAATCATGGGAGTCTTCCGCACACCCGCATCCTGTTGCTGCAGGTCAAAATGGACAGATTGGACGCTCGTCGCCACTGCTCCCTGGGAAGAGTTTCTACGACTGTACAGGCAAAGTAACTGTACTTTGGTATAGGCGCCCGGAGCATGATCGGTTGCTGCGGAACCGGAATCACGCTTGGGATTCTTGGTGTTTGACGCGGTTTCTTCGGCGAACCGGTATCCAGCCCGATCAAGGCCAGGCTTTCGCCGGAACATGCGCTAGTGCCACTGCGTCACAAGCCACGATCGCGGCATCACCAATTCGTCATGCGCGGGCTTGACCCGCGCATCCACGTCTTAACAAACGCGCGGCAAGCCAGACGTGGATGGCCGGGACAAGCCCGGCCATGACGAAATTGGCCGTTCGACGCGTTTGTGACACAGTCGCACTAGGACGACGGGCGGCGAATTCCCAAAGCATCTGCCATTCTCACCAGATCGGCCAGCGACCTTGCGCCCATCTTGTGCATGACATTGCCGCGATGGACCTTGACGGTAACTTCGCTGACCCCGATTTCCCCGGCGATCTGCTTGTTCATCAGGCCGGAAGTGACGAGGGCCATCACCTGCTGTTCGCGGGCGGTCAGGGATTGGTAGTTGGCTGCAAGCCGGGAGGTGGCCTTTTCATCCTCCAGCCGGGCGCGATCGCGCGCCAGTCCGGCTCGAACGGCATCGAGCATATCCTGTTCGCGAAACGGCTTGGGAAGGAACTCGACAGCCCCGGCCTTCATCGCCCTGACGGTCATGGGTATATCGCCGTGCCCAGTGATGAAAATAATGGGAATTTGAATATTCCTCTTCGCCAATTCAGCCTGAAAGTCCAGGCCGCCGACACCCGGCAGGCGGACGTCGAGAACAAGGCAGCTTGGAACGTTGGGAATTTTGCTGACCACGAATTCCGCGGCCGAGTTGAATGTCTCGACTTTCAATCCAACCGACCGCAAGAGACTTTGCAACGACGCGCGGACGCCGGGGTCGTCGTCAATGACGAACACCACGGATTCCTCTCCGGGCGTTTGCTTGGGATGCTCTGGCATCGGCTTGATCCGTCAGTTGCCCTCAGGCGCCTCTATCGGTCGACTTGCCATGGGGATGGTAAACTGGAAATCCGTGCCATGGGTCGTGCCCGGCGAGGCCCAGAGCCTGCCCCCATGGGACTCGACGATGCTTCGGCAGATCGACAGCCCCATGCCCATGCCGGTCGGCTTGGTGGTGAAGAGCGGATCAAAGATGCGATGACGGATCGCTTCCTGGATTCCA
>JAEHDI010000288.1 GCA_016880505.1 Bryobacterales bacterium
AAGCCGGTGACCGCCGCCGAAACGAGGACGCTCCTGAGCCGCGTTGGCGAGGCCGTCGGCGACGGCCGTTATGAGCTGTTCAAATCGAGCAAGGCGTACGACAGCTCCTACCACCGCACGCAGCACGGTTTTGAAACCAGGGGCGTGTAGGGAACGTTTGCTTCGTAACAACCGCTCCCTGCGGTCGCGGCTCTGCTGGTACCGACCGGCGACATAGGTAACAGATCAGACCGGCGACATGGGTGACAGCGCCGAAGCAGACCTCAGAAACTGGCCAGGTGTCCTGGCAAGAAACGAGGAATGCTTTGGATCAACGCAACGCGTTGGTTGCCGAGTGGTTGAAACGAGAACGTCCGGTGGCGGAACTGAGCCGGGAATACGGCATCTCGCGCAAAACCGCGCACAAGTGGCTGAAACGGTTTCAGGAGCACGGACGCGCCGGTCTGACCGAGCGCAGCCGGGCCCCGCATCACAGCCCGCAGGCGATCGATGAGCGAACGGCCGCCGCGATCATAGCCGAGCGAGAGAAGCGTCCGCGGTGGGGCGCACGAAAGATTCGGCAAAGCCTGGAGCGGCAGAAGCCGGAAGCGGAGTGGCCGGCCGCCAGCAGCATCGGAGAACTGCTCAAGCGCGAAGGATTGATTCAGGCGCGGCGAACGCGCCGGAAAACGCCGCCGTATACCGAGCCGCTGGCGCATGCCACCGCGCCGAACCAGGTCTGGTGCGCGGATTTCAAAGGCTGGTTCTATTGCGGCGATGGGGTGCGCTGTGACCCGTTCACGGTGACCGACGCCTGGAGCCGGTATCTGCTGCGCTGCCGGGCGACCGAGAAGACGGACGGACCCCATGTGCGCGCGGTGATGGAAGCGGTCTTCCGTGAGTATGGCCTTCCGGAGGCGATCCGCACCGACAATGGCTCTCCCTTTGCGAGCCGCGCGCCGGGCGGCCTGAGCCGGCTGTCGATGTGGTGGCTGCAACTCGGGATCCGGCATGAGCGCATTGAGCCGGGATGCCCCCAGCAGAACGGGCGGCACGAGCGGATGCATCGCACGCTCAAGCAGGAGACCGCGAGTCCGCCGGCAGCCACTCGGAGTCGCCAGCAGCAGGCCTTCCTAGACTTTGAGCGCCTGTACAACGAGCAGCGCCCGCATGAGGCGCTGGAGGGGAAAACGCCGGCCGAGCTCTACGTCGGCTCGGCAAGGTGTTATCCGGCGCGTTTGCCGGAGCTGGAGTATCCGCGCGGCGTGCATCTGCGCCGGATCTCGCAGCAGGGCAGCCTCAAATGGCGAAGCGAGCGGACATTTTTGAGCGAAGTGCTGGCGCGCCAGAGGGTGGGACTGCTGGAAACCGAGGAGGAGTTCTTCGAGGTCTACTACGGTCCGCTGCTGATTGGGTGGTTCGATGGCCGCGCGCATCTATTCGAGCCTGAGCGTCCCCGGCCGCGCTCACGCAGGAAGGTGACAACGGTGTGAAGGCCGTGGAAATGCCGCACTGTGGAAAGAGTGGAAAGCCAAAACCAGGCTTCCCACTCTTCCCACAGCACTTGGAAATCGCATTCTCGATTTCCACATTTCCACCGCCCCGACGACGACGATCCCCTATACTGAATCCAACAGGTCGCGCTTCGCGCAACTGTCACCCATGTCGCCGGTCTAAAGTGTTACCCATGTCCCCGGCTGGTCACAGCTGCAGGGGCGGCGAAGGGCGTTATTTCGGCGGGAGGGGCGGAAGGGTGGCGGGGTCCACACCGAGTTCCGCGAGTTTCTTCCGGGCCCATTCGTTGCGGGGGTTCTCTTTCAGCGACAGCGTGTAGTAACGGACGACCTGGCCGGTGTCGCCGCGCTTCGCATAGGCGCGGGCGAGCGCATCCAACTGGTTCCAGGGCGGCGGATACGCCTTGGGATCATGCAGGAGGACCGAAGCCGCCTCCTCCAGCCGGCCCGCTTGCATAAGCCCGGCGACGATCATGGAAATTGTGAACGCGGAAGTCGTCCGGTCGTAACCGAGCCTTTTGCCGCCCTCCCGAAAGTGCCGGTGGACGGCGTCGATGCCGCCTTTGTCGTACAGTTCCAGAGGGTTCGTCAAGTGCCAGGCATCGAAGATGGTGTCGAGACCCTGGTAGATGCTGCGATGAGGAATCGAGACGTGAGTCTCCTCCGGCATCAATTCAAGTTTCCAGCGAAATCCCTTCGGCGCTTTCTCCTCGAGCACGCCTGCCAGTTTGCGAGTGCCACCGCCCTCGCTGGTGGCGGTCATGTAGAGGTCGCTTTGCAGCTCCTTCGTGGTCCCGAAGAACACTTCGGCCTGGGACACCGGCGCCTGGTTGTTCCACGAGAGGCTCGGATCGATGGCAATGTAGGCGTTGAAGAGCTTCGGCCTCGTGATCATCGCATGAATGGCGAAGAGGCCGCCGAAGGAGTGGCCTGCCAGTATCCTGTACGGCCGCGTCCGGTAGTTCTTCTCCACGTACGGCACCAGTTCGTCGCCGAGGAAGCGCAGGAAGGCGT
>JAEHDI010000289.1 GCA_016880505.1 Bryobacterales bacterium
CTATCCGCCAGCGCGCGCAGCAACGCCGATTCATCGTCGATGATCAGGATGCGGCTCATGAGTCCTCGTGGATCGGCAGAAAAATGGAGAATGTGCTTCCCTGTCCAGGCTGGCTTTCGACCGTGACCCGGCCGTTGTGAGCCTTGACGATCTGATCGACGATGGTCAACCCAAGCCCCGCGCCGGGTACCACGCGGCCGTCCGGCAACGGCGCCCGGTGAAATCGCCCGAAGATTCGCGCCCGCTCTCCAGCCGCGATGCCGATGCCGTAGTCGTGCACGCGGATTACGGCGTGGTCGCCGTCGCGATGCAGACTCAGATCGATGTCGCGCCGCTCGCCGGAGTATTTCATGGCGTTACTTAGAAGATTCACGATGGCGCGTTCCACCGCTTCATAATCGGCGCGAACCCGGGCATCCGCAAAGTCTACTGCGATTCGCAGTTGGAAGCCGCCCTGGGCAAGCTGGTACTCAAGTTGCCGCGCGGCGGACTGAAGCACCTCCGCCAGCGACACCGGCCGGAAGTGGAATGTGCGTTCGCCCTGCTCCATTCGGGAAAAATCGAGAATTCCGTCCACCAGCCGGCTCAGCCGTTCGCTTTCACCGACGATCGTCTTCACGTACGCGGACGCCTGGCGCTCGTCGGAGACCCGGCCCATGTCAAGCAGTTCGGCACACATGCGAATCGTCGAAATCGGTGTCCGGAGCTCATGGGAAACACTCGAGACAAACTGTGACCGCAGGGCAGTGAGATGGCGCTCTCGCCGCACGTCTCGGTTCAAGAGATAAGTGCTTAACACTGTTACCGAGAGCACCAGAATCAAGGCGGAAAGATAGAAGCGCTGCCGCGGTCCCGTCCCGTCCGGAACCGGGCCTGACAGCCCCGAAAGTTTAAGTCCGAGGAAAGGTTCCCCGAGCGGTTCTCCTTCCGCTTGCGTGCCGAGAAGCCATCGGGCGCCGTCCGGCAGGTTGACGGCGTCGAGTGCTTCACGCGCTCTCACGGCGATCAGCACCCGATCCGGATCTCCACGCTTACCTGTCAAACCGAGGAGCCACGGAGAGCTGCCGTACAGTGTCCAGGCCGGCGCACTGCTCTTCTCAAGAAGCGGCAACTCGGATGGGATACCCTCCAACTGTTCCAGTTCCGCGGCACGGGAGGAGGCGAAAGAATGCAAGGCGCCGGTCTGAAACGTTGCCAGCAGTGCCACCACCATGTCCGCCGCCGCCGGCGAAAGCCAGATGGTGTCTATCACGTCCGAGACAGTTTCGAGGATCAGCCTCTTGTCGTCCGGCGAGGCGTCGTTCCGGAGCCGCTGCGCGGCGTAGAGTGCGTACGGAACGCCATACTCATCGACCGCGAGAGGTCTCGCCAGTAGGACACGGAGTGCGGCCTCGCGGGAGCTCTGATGATCTCCTGCCATCGACAGGCTGGCGGCAAGCAGAAGGTCAGCTTGCGCCTGCTCCGCGGGTGTACGAGCCCTAAGCGCAGCCGCACGCGCGTGGGCGGCCGCCCGTTTGGGATCCCGAAGCTGATGTAGCTGGCGCTCGGCGCTGAGGATTGTGCGTGCGAACTCCCGGCTGGGTTCTCGCTGCGGGGGCGAACTCTCCCACGGCATGATAAGCCGGCCGGAATTGAGCCTCGCCACCAAGGCCACGGTGCGATCGCGCGGTGTGATCTGTTCGCTTGCAGCGCGCAACCCGATGCCCTCGAGCCGGGTCAGAAGTTCCTGCCGGACGAGTCCGACAACGCGAATCTTCTCCTCATTCATGCGTCTCTCCGCCAGTTCTTCTTCCTGGCGAAGTGTGCGGATGCCGAGCGCAACCAGCACGGTGGAAGGCACGATCACGGCCCCGAGAAACAGAAGAGTATGCCGCCGCATAACAAGCGCCCGGCCACGCGCGCTAGCCTCATTCTAGGACACGGACAGTCGCCGGGATGTTATGGAAATGTCAAGACTGAGCGGCTGTTCAGTGCCAGGGATGGAGAGGAGTTGAGATCCGGTGCTACCATGAGTCAGATGGAACTTGCTATCCGGATACACGTGGAGCTATGGCCGGAGGGAGTGTATCTGGCAACGTCCGACGAGCTATCCGGACTCGTAGCGCAAGGACGCACTGTGGCGGAGGCACTGGAGATCGCCCGGGATGTCGCCCGCAAACTGATCGAGGCACGCCGGGAACGCGAGACCCCACACACTTCCGCACGATTCATGTGACATGCCGGAAGGAACGCTTCGGGCGATCTTAAAACATTCGGGAGTCGACCCCGACGTTTTTCTAGACGCCTGACCGTAACGGGCCTTCCTGGGAGGAATGCCCGGCCGCCGCCACACGAATTCGAATGGAACCCACGATCGGACTTGCTACAATTGCCCTGCATGTTTCGGAAGGTGCTGGTGGC
>JAEHDI010000290.1 GCA_016880505.1 Bryobacterales bacterium
ACGACTCCGAGTGCGTGAACTCGATGAAGTAGCGGGCGACGTCGACCATGCAGTTGTCTTCGTCCATGACCACCATGCCGCCGGACCCCATGATGGAGCCGAGGCGGCCGAGGGTCTCATAATCGACCGGCGTGTCGAACATTTCCCCGAAGACCTGTTGTGCGGCGGACGTGCTGATGGTCTTTGCTTCGACGAGATTCACCAGTTCGAGGATGGCCTCCGGCTTGAACCGGAGATCGGCATCGCTGCCGCGCAGGCGTCTGCGAGAACCTCGCCCTGTCGCCTTGCGAGAACAGTTGCCCGCTGCACATGAACATCCCGCGGTTCCTGCAACTGTACAAAGAGGGCCGTCTCGAGGAAGCCTTCGAGTCCGTGGTGATGGATAACCCGCTGCCGGCCTCCACCGGCCGTGTGTGCCAGCACCCGTGCGACAACCGCTGCCGCCGCATGAGCCTCGACGAGGCGGTCAACATGCGCGATGTCCATCGCTTCATCGCGGATGGCGTCTACAAGTCCGATCTGTTCGAGCCGATGACCGAGCGGATCATCGCCCGGAAGCTTCCCTCCACCGGAAAGCGCGTCGCCGTGGCCGGCGCTGGACCCACCGGCCTGACCGCGGCCTTCTATCTGGCCATGCTCGGCCACGACGTGACCGTCTATGAGGCTCACCAGCAGCCCGGCGGCATGTTGCGCTACGCGCTGCCTGAGTACCGCTTGCCGAAGAGCGTTCTAGATCAGGAGATCGACTTGATCCGGCGCACCGGCGTGAAATTCGTCTGCAACACGCGGGTTGGCTATGACCTCACGCTGAACGAACTCGATAACCAGTACGACGGAGTCTTCCTCTCGGTTGGCACATGGAAGGAAACCGCTGTCGACATGCCGGGTGTGGAACTCGAAGGCGTGATGCACGCGCTCTCGTTCCTCGAGGCGGTCGGCAAGGGCGAGCCGGTCAATCTCGGGCGTCGCGTCATCGTCATCGGCGGCGGGAATGCCGCCATCGACTCCGCCCGGACAGCGCTTCGCATGGGTTCGTCCGTCACGGTGGTCTACCGGCGCGAGCGGAAGGATATGCCCGCCATCGCCGAGGAAACCGCCGCCGCGGAAGCGGAAGGAGCGCATTTCGTTTTCCTTGCTGCGCCGCACCGTATAGTCGGCGAGCAGGGACGCCTCAAAGGCATTGAGGTTGTCAAAACTAGGCTCGGTGAGTTTGACGCCTCCGGACGCCGCAAGCCTGTCTCGACAGAAGAAATCCAGGGCTTCAAGTGCGATACCGTGATCCTGGCCATCGGCGAGCGCGTGGATCCCGATTTCGCCCGCGCGGCCGTGCTCAACGCCACCAAGACCGGCACGATCGAGGTTGACCGGTTCACCCTCCAGACCAGCCGGACGAAGTTCTATGCCGGCGGCGACCTGATTAGCGGCGCATCGAACGTCTCCAACGCGATGGGCTACGGGAAGAAGGCGGTCCGCAACATGGACCGGATGCTGATGGGTCGAAACCGGATGCCGGAGCTGTTCCGCGAATTCGAGCACAGCCAGTCGCCGCCAGACGAGCCGAGCCTGAGCCGCCGCCATCATTCCGGCTGTCTCGCGGCGAGTGAGCGCGTGAAGCAGTTCATCGAGGTTGAAGTTGGTTTGACGGCGGACGATGCGCACGAAGAGGCCAGCCGCTGCCTCCGTTGCGACATCCGGGAGACAGCGGTCCGATAGCAAAGGAGCAACTGCCTTGCCGCAGAAAGTCTCAATCCGAATTGACGGGGAATACGTGAACGCCAGGGAAGGGCAGAGCATTCTGGACGCTGCCCGGGCCAACGGGAAGTACATCCCCACACTTTGCTTCCTGGAGGGACTGACGCCGTCCGGCGCCTGCCGGCTCTGCATCGTCGAGGTGTCCGGCGTCGGCCGCCTCTTGCC
>JAEHDI010000291.1 GCA_016880505.1 Bryobacterales bacterium
CGCTTCATCCCGGCTCACTTCCGCGCTACCGTCCCCGCCTCATTGAGAAACGCGCTGATCTGGGCCTCGCTGGCCTCGCCGCTCATCTCCTTTTTGCTGTACCGGTCGACGCCGTCCGGCCCGATAGCGGCGAGAGTCGCCGTGACGGCAGTTCCGGAGCGGCCGACGAACTGGACGATCCAGCGGCCTTGGTCCGGCCACTGCTTCGCGACTGCGAACATGCCCGGTTCCCGCATGGCCGTCAGCCTCAGCGGGATCGTCTGGCGCTTGCCCTCCACGATCCCGATGGCATTGGCGGTGATTTTGGCGTTACTTTCAGGACCGACGCAGCCTATCGCTTTTACAGTTACCGCGGCGTGCAACGCTCGCGCCTCGCTGCTCGCGTCGGGATTGCCGAGCGCGAGCCAGAATCCGCCCGCCTGCACCTGCGCCGCCAATGCCAGAACGGCAAGCGCGACGCTAAACCCTCTGAGTGATTTGCGCATCTGGTTGCCTCCTATCTGATGGAAAGACGGGATAGGGAGCGGGAGTGTTATCCGGCAAATTGCCGGCTCCCTGGGAAGGAATCGTTCCCGGCGGCGGCGTGGCTCTGTTTCGGAGTGCCGGCGCGCTCGAGATGCTAAAAGTCGAATCTGAGGAACAGATCGGCGTCGATATCGTGAAGCGGGCTTGCGAGGAGCCGCTGCGTCAGATCTGCAAGAACGCGGGCTTTGAGGGAGCCGTGGTGGCCTGGATCACACGACGTGGGATGTCACGTCGGGCGCAGGTTGAGCGGGCTTGAAGCCATGCTTCGCTCGCGGGACAGGTCGGCTCGCCAGGTAGGCAAGCATCTCCCGATCCGTTAGCGAACACGGGGACGCTGTCCGTCCCGCCTCGTCGGCGAGGTGCTGTTCCGCTTCCAGCAGGTGCAGACACAAAGAGGGGCCCTCCTGTATCCCAACGTGATGCTTGGTAAACAGCGCCAGATCGACATCCACCGTGAATGTCCGTTTCGCCTCCCCAGGTAGATACCGTTCAAACCGGTAGATCCGAACGCCTCCCCTGTGCTCGAAACCGATGTACCGGAGGCGCGCCATCTCCAGGCGCTTCTCCTCCCCGTTCCCAGCTTGAGACGCCCGCTGCACATAGATGTTCAGTGCTTTGGGATGCCTGCCTGGCTCAAGGTCGAAGGTCACCATCTGGCCAATGGCAAGGGTGGGAACATCATATTCCAGGACCGCGGACGGAAAGAAACTGACCTTCAAACCGTCCGCTGCTGTGATGAACCCGGACCCGCTTGCCACGTTCAAACTCTTGATTGTGCCGGTCATGGAAGAGAACCTCTGTTGGCCAACCATTGTAGGGCGGCAAATGGCGGCCGTCATCCGCCCTCTGCCGAAATAGGTGTGCAGACGCCGGCTTCGTACTGCCGGCGCCGGGTGGAGCTGGGATTACCAGCGCGGTGTGCGGCGCTCGCGCGACCCGCCGCCATTCGTCTTCGGCCGAGCCTCGTTCACGTTGAGGGAACGCCCCCCCAAGTCCGTACCGTTCAGGGCCTCGATGGCACGGTCGGCTTCCGCCGGGTCGGTCATCTCGACAAAGGCGAAACCTCTCGAGCGGCCGGTATCGCGGTCCGTCACCAGGTTGACACGTTCGATGGCTCCATACGGTTGGAAGAGGGATCGGATCGATTCCTCGGTGGCGCCGAAATCCAAGTTACC
The DNA here is from genome assembly GCA_016880505.1 of Bryobacterales bacterium. Lineage (GTDB taxonomy): Bacteria > Acidobacteriota > Terriglobia > Bryobacterales > Bryobacteraceae > JAEHDI01. The sequence goes on from JAEHDI010000291.1 coordinate 1,701, forward strand.
TACAAAAATATTCTTCATGCTAATCTCCTTGTCATTTGAAGGCGGGCTATTCCAGGCGAAGAGGATCATCGGCCCAGTTTGGCAGGGCGGTCAAACGCACCTCAAGTATAGCAGCTTTTCCTGAATACCCCTAGGGAATTCGATCCTGGTAATTCGATCTCCCCCGCGCGCCTGAACTGAACCCCTGGAGTGAGGCAGCAAGTTAAGGGGGTTATCGCCGTTCGCTGAAAAATCATTGCACGGCGAGGTTGACTTTGTCCACTCTGGAAGGACCTGAGCGGAGGTCCCCGCGTGCCCCAAAACCTATGCTTTGGACCACCAAGCCGGATGTCCGGTTAGTCCGGAAGCCCAGGGGAGGAGACCCGCGATAAGGCGTTTCTCCTCCGCTGGTCCTCCGCTGCTGGTAGCCTCAAAGCGTCTCCAACGAGCGCTGGACCGCGACGAGGGCATATACAACGCAACCCCGATCTTGCATACTGTCCCCCAAGAAGCAAACCGACTGCATCCGGAGAACTCGCCCCGGTCGCCAACCGCGTTCGTGCCGGCCATGTCCGGCTAGCGCGCTTCGGACCTCCCGAGTTCAGGACCAGGGAAATCGCCGCCATGTTGCTGGCGGAATTGTCCTTCGCCCGGTTCAAGGCGACGTCCAATAGCCGCCCGATTCCCAGGCGAGCCTGCGTGTGCGCCGTAAACATCGGTTGTGGCGGAAAGCCACAACTAACCGCAGCCAAGTGCGGAATCGAGCGAGCACTATCGCGCACTTCCGTCTTGGACCGATGGCCTGCGGATTGCACCGCATAGCTACTTGGTGGACGATATCTCGAGCCGATCAGCCTGACTCTTGGTCGCCGGAGAACAAAATGCGAGCGACGCGACTCACCCGAATGTTGCCATCCATCGCACTCCTCGTTGGTGCGACATCCCCCATGAACGGGCAGGCCCTGACATACTCCACGTATGTCGGTGGAACTGAACGCCGTGCCTTCCCCCAGCCCGTTAACGCGGTTGCCGTCGATTCGGCTGGGAACGCGTATATCACGGGCACCACTCAGTCGGCCGACTTTCCGGTGACACCTGGAGCATTGCAGACCGTTTTCGGCGGCGGCGCCTGTAGCGTGGCGGAAGGCGTTTTCTTCCCCTGCTCGGATGCCGTCGTCACCAAGTTCGACCGGACAGGAACGGTCGTGTTCTCGACATTCCTCGGTGCTGGAGGCAGTGATTCCGGCGGCGGCATCGCACTCGATGCTGCGGGGAACATCTATGTGACCGGTGGGGCGGGGCTAAACTTCCCGACTACGGCCGGTGCCCTCCATGACACAACTGGCGTATACATCGCCAAGCTAAACCCTGACGGGACGAAACTTCTATCGTCGGCCGTAGTCGATATCGGGGGTTGGGTTTCCGTAAACGGATTCGCCGTAGATGCCGCCGGTAACGCTTATCTCGCGGGCCAGGATTTCCTTGGCCTCGGCGGGGATGCGTTCGTGGCGAAGGTGAA